>NZ_JAMZGH010000035.1:0-41533 GCF_024158805.1 Chromobacterium sp. S0633
GGCCTGGGCCGCGGCCGACGCGCTGGACGCCGCCGAGCCGCTGTTGACCGAACTGGACGGCGCAGCCGGGGACGGCGATCTGGGCGTCAGCATGCAGCGCGGCGCGGCCGCGATCCGGGCCTTGCCCGACAGCGCATGGAGCGACCCCGCCACGGCGCTGCGCGCGGTCGGCCAGGCCTTGCGCCAGGCCATCGCCGGCAGCTCCGGGCCCTTCTACTCCACCGCCCTGCTGCGCGCGGCGCGGCGGCTGGACACGACGACCCCGCCCACCCCGAAGGACTGGGCGGCCGCCTTTCTGGACGGCGTCGCCGCCCTCGCGGAACTGGGCGGCGCGCAAGTGGGCGACCGCACCATGCTGGACGCCTTGTCCCCCGCCGCCGACGCTTTCGCCTCCGCTCTGGACGCCGGACAGGCTCCGGAGACGGCCTGGCGTTCGGCGCTGACAGCGGCGGAGCGCGGCTGCGCGGCAACCGCCGCCATGCGGCCGCGCCTGGGCCGGGCCAGCTATCTGGGCGAACGGGCGCTGGGCGTGCCGGACGCGGGCGCCAGCGCCGCGCTGGTCTGGTTGAAGGCGCTGACCGGCTAGCGCCAGGCCATGGGCCGCCGCGCCCGCGCGGCGGCCCTGGCGATCAGGCCGGTCTCTCCGGCTCGGTCTCCATCGACGGATAGATCCAATCCACGCCCAGCGCCTGCCCCCACAGGCAGTCGCCCAGATCGTAATGCCACCATTCCTCGGCATAATTGCTGAAACCGGCCTGCTTCATCAGATTGAACAAGACGCGGCGATTGTGACGCACCGTCAACCAGCGCTCGGAGGAAAAACCCAGGGCCGGATCATGCGGCGCTTCGAAGAAATCGGTGCGCGACGCCGGCTCCGCCGCATCGAAGACCGTGCCGAAATCGCAAATCTCGCCCGTGTCCATCCGGCAGATCGCCAGGTCCACGGCGCCGCCGGAATTGTGCGGCAACACTGCGAAACGGGCGGTGTCGTCCGGGTGGGCGGCGAACAGTCGCGCCTGCCGCTCCACCGCCGCCGCGTCCCAGTCCGGGTGCGCGGCGCGCACATCGTCCAGCACCATCTGAAACAGATCCGCCTGGGTTTCGCGGCTGCGGTAGGCGTCGAACAGCAGCAAACCGTACTCCGGCGCCAGCCGCGCCGCCGTCTCGCGCAAGCGGCTCGCGACAAAGGACCGCGCCGACATGCCTTCGGCGCAGCCTTTGCGGCCGGCGCGGTAATAGCTGTTTTCCGGAAACAGGCCGTCCGCGCGCTCAAGCGCGCAGGGCGCGTTCTCCGCCCGCATCCGCGCCAGCGTCTGCGCGTCCGGCAGCGGATAGGTGAAATCGATGGCGACGAGCGCGTGATCGGCGGCGCTTATCCTCATGGCAACTCCCGGTCTGAAAGCAAAGCGCCCTAGTAGGCCACCTGCCGGCGGCATAGGCAAGCCCGTTGACTCATGACGATAGGCTTGCGCAAAAAGAAAACGCGGCCTAAGCCGCGTTTGGGATCCGACATCGCCTCTCCTTCATGAAGGATCGGCGTAACGCTCCTTCACCTGCCAGACATAGACCGGCAAGCCCAGCAGCAGCAGAATCATGCCCCACATCACGATGTCGGCGCCGGAGCCGTACAAGGCCCAGACCGAATAGGCGAAACCCACGCCGGCGAAGCACAGCGGCGCCAGGAAGTCCTTGCGCTGGAACTGCTGGGGGCGCATCAGCATGATGGCGAGCAAGGCCATCGAGCAAAAGGCGTAGGGCAGCAAAGTGGTGGCGGTGGCCAGCAGGATGATGAACTCGAAAATCTTGACGCCGCCGTCGCCGCCGGCGTACTTCATCGCCATCAGCACCGTCACCAGCCCGCTGGACAGCAGCAGGCCGAAAATGGGCACGCCCTCGCGGTTCATCTGGGCGAAACGGCGGGGAAACAGACCGTCGTGCGCGGCCGCGGCCGGCACGTGCGCCTGCATCAGGCTCCAGCCGTTGAGCGCGCCGAAGCAGGACACGATGGCGCCGAAACCCACCAGGTAATAGCCCCAATCGCCCCACATCAGCCGAGCGGCGTCGGCAAAGGGCGCCTGGGAGGCGGCCAGCATCGCCGGCGGCATCAAGCCCATCAAGGCCACCGTGGACAGGATGTAGAGCACGGTGGCGATCAGAGTGCCCAGCACCGTGGCGCGCGGAATGTTTTTTTCCGGCTCGATCACGTCGCCTGCCGGCACCGACGCCGATTCCAGCCCCAGGAAGGCCCACAAGGTCAGCGCCATGGTGGCGGACACCGAACTGAGCAGCGGCTTGTCGTGAGGGTTGAACACGATATTGTCCGGCTGCATGTGGAAAAAGCCGATGAAGGTGACGGCGGCCAGCGGCAACAGCTTGAGCAAGGTGGTCGTCACCGCCACCAGGCCGGAACTGCGCGCGCCGCGGCTGTTGATCCAGGTGACGATCCAGATCAGGCTGATGGCGAACACGCCGGCCAACACATTATTGTGGCCCAGCGCCGGAACGAATACCTGCATATAGCTGGTGGCGGCCACCGCCAGGGCCGCATTGCCGGCCCACAGCGCAATCCAGTAGCCCCAGGCGATCCAGAAGCCGGCGAAACCGCCGAAGGCTTCATGAATATAGGCGTACGGCCCGCCTTCCTTGGGCAGGATGGCCGCCAGCCGGGCGAACACCAAGGCCAGGCAGATCGCGCCGGCGGCGGTGAGCAGCCAGCCTATCATCGACACGCCGCCGAACGGCGCCAGCGACGCGGGCAGCAGGAACACGCCGGAGCCGATCATATTGCCCACCACCAAGGCGGTGCACATCCATACGCCCAGCGCCCGGGTCTTGGTCTTGCTGTCTAAATTGGTATTGCTCAAGGCTTGGTCTCCATCGGGCCTGCCGATTGACGGGCGCGCCGCGCGCGCATGTTTACGTTCATGCGATGGCGCCGGCGGAATTGGCCTGGCCAGTTCCGTTCGCATTCAGACTGATACGGCTGAAAAAGCGCCCATGATAGAGGGCCTCGCCCGCAAGCTGGGCATGCTTTCTTCAAACCGCTTGACCGGAGTCAACTGAAGCGGGACTTTGCGCCAGTGCGCGCGCATGAAAAAAAGGCGGCATTAGAACACAAATTCGACATAAAAACATGTCGCATTTTCCGCATATCAAGGAGAAGACGATGGCGACCCGCTTGCCGCGGTCGATGATGCGCAACAAGCGCGTGCGCAGATGCCAATATAGGCCAGCCGGGATGGAAAAAAAGACGTCAAACGCATAATTTTGGCATAAAACGGCGCAATTCAGCCGGCAAGCACCGGTCCGACCGGCACGCGCGCCAGCGACCAATGCGCTCGCGCCCACTGCCACAACTCGGCCAGGCCGCCGCACTCCTCCGGCGGAACATGCCCCAGGCGGCTTAAGGCCAGGCGCAAGGCCGCTGCGGCGTCCTCGGCCGCCACCGCCGGCGCCAGCGTCTGCTTGGACAGCTTCTCCCCCGCGGCGTTGACCAGCACCGGCAGATGACAATAACCCGGCGTCGCCACGCCCAGCGCCTGCTGCACCGCCACTTGACGCGGCGTGGACACCAGCAGGTCGGCGCCGCGCACCACATCGTTCACCCCTTGCTCCGCGTCGTCCACCACCACGGCCAATTGATAGGCCCAAAAGCCGTCCGCGCGCAGCAAGACGAAATCGCCGATGTCGGCCGTCAGATTCTGACGGTAGGGCCCTTGCAGGCGGTCCGCCACCACGGTGTCGCCGGGCGCCGCCCGCAAGCGCCAGGCGCGGCCGCCTTCTTCCGGACGCCGCCGCCGGCAATGGCCGGGATAGACGTAACCGTCCAGGCCGCGCCGCGCGGTCTTGGCGATCTCCTTGCGCGTGCAATTGCACGGATAGGCGTGGCCGGAGGCGATCAACTGCTCCAGCGCCTGACGGTACAGCTCGTGGCGACGGCTTTGATACACCACTTCGCCGTCCCATTCGAAGCCATAGGCGTCCAGCGTGCGCAGGATGGCGTCGGCGGCCCCGGCCACCTCGCGCGGCGGGTCCAGATCCTCCATCCGCAGCAGCCACTCGCCGCCGCGCGCGCGCGCCTCCAGATAACTGCCGACGGCGGTGCACAAGGAGCCGGCGTGCAGCAAGCCGGTGGGACTGGGGGCAAAACGCCCGCGATAGCGAGAAGAGTTCATGACGGATAGGAAATTTACGGCGGCAATGCGTTGTGAAGGGAATTTCTGGCTAATAATGTTGACTGATACGCTCGAATCATCGCCCCGCCGCCGCGCCAAACGGCGCCGGCCGGCTTTCGACGACCAAGGAGCTGAACATGGCCTACGTTGTAACCGATGCCTGCATCAAATGCAAATACACCGATTGCGTCGATGTCTGCCCGGTGGACTGCTTTCACGAAGGCCCCAATTTTCTGGCGATCGACCCCGAGGAATGCATCGATTGCACGCTGTGCGTGGCGGAATGCCCGGTGAACGCGATCTACGCGGAAGACGACGTTCCGCCGGGACAAGAGGGTTTCGTCGCGCTCAACGCCGAATTGTCCAGGCTCTGGCCCACCATCACGGAGAAGAAGGACCCGCTGCCGGACCATGAGGACTGGGCGGAGGTCGAAGGCAAGCTGCAACACCTGGAGCGCTGAGAAGCTCGCCCGGTCTCGCGAAGCGCGAAACCGGGCGAAACGCTTGGAAACGAGGAAGGCAAGCGCATTGCGTCTCACGACGCGCGGCGGACGTTGAACCGCATCAGATAAACAGCTCGATATCGCCGGACTTGCCGGCCACCTCCGGCTGCATCACCTGCTGACGATAGCGGGTCTCCTCGCTGATCAGGCTGCGGCTGCGCTTGAGCTTCTTGACCAGCACCTTGCCGCTGTCGGTGAAGAAATACACTTTGCGCGCGCAGTCGCCCAGCAGGTCCTCGGCCAGAATGGGAATTCTTTCCGCATCCAGGTAGCCGTGGATGAAGCGGCGATTGCGCTCGCCCACATTCATCACCGACATGCCCTCCAGCACATTGCCGCCGCCGAAGACCTTGGCTTCCATCCGATGGCGCATCGCGCCCAGTTTCTGCATTTCGGTAATCATCAACTCCATCGCGTGCACGCCGAAACGGGCGGCGGACGCGCCCTCGCCCACCTCGATGCTGCCCTCGGGCAACAGGAAATGGTTCATGCCGGCCACATTGGCTGTCCGGTCCAGCATGCATACGGCCACGCAGGAGCCCAGCAAGGTCACCAGCAGCTGCGGCTGGCCGGTGACGTAGAAGCCGCCGGGAAACACCTTCACCGCCTGGCTTTGAAAATGCTTGTCGAAATACGAATGGCTGCTGAAATGCACCGCGCCGTTCTTCATAACATCGCCTTTTCCGCCTTGCCGTACAGGCAGGCCATGATTTTGGAGGGCAGCGCGTCCAGCGGCCACTCCTGTTGCACGCCGCCGGCCTTCATCGCTTCCCGCGGCATGCCGTACACCACGCAACTGGCCTCGTTCTGACCGAAGGTGACCGCGCCGGCGTCGCGCATCCTGCGCAGGCCGTCCGCGCCGTCCCGCCCCATGCCGGTCAGGATCACGCCGATGGCGCGCTTGCCCAGGCAGCGCGCGGCGGAGTCGAACAGCACGTCCACCGACGGCCGGTGCCGGTTCACCTTGTCGCTCTGATCCAATTCGATGCGAAAACCGTCCGCGGCGGCCTGCACCCGCATATGCCAATCGCCCGGCGCGATATAGGCCACGCCCTGCCGCACCGGCTCGCCCGCCTCCGCCTCCTTCACCCGCATCGGACAGCTGGCGTTCAAGCGCGCGGCGAAGCTGGCGGTGAAATGCTCGGGCATATGCTGCACCACCAAGATGGGCGGGCATGTCGCGGGCAGGCCGCTCAGCAGCGCGCGGATCGCCTCGGTGCCGCCGGTGGAGGCGCCGATGAACAACATCGCCTGCTGCGCGCCGGCGCCCAAGGGCGGCGCCGGCGGCGGAACATCGGCCGGGCGATGAAAACGATGCGGCGCCCGCACCCTGGCCGCGGCCGCGGCCCGTATCTTGTCCCGGATCTCATCGGCGTAATCGCCCATGCGCCTGGCGATATCGTGCGCCGGCTTGGACAGAAAGTCGATGGCGCCCAGCTCCAGCGCCGTCAGCGTCGCCTCCGAACCCTGCTGCGTCAGCGAGGAGATCATCAGCACCGGCGTCGGCCGCAGCCGCATCAGCCGGCGCAGGAACTCCAGGCCGTCCATCCGCGGCATTTCAACGTCCAGCGTGATCACGTCCGGATCCAGCGCGCGGATGCGCTCGCGCGCGATCAGCGGATCGGAGGCGGTGGCCACCACTTCCATGTCCGGCGCTTCGTCGATGATGGAGGTCAGCAGATTGCGGATCAGGGCCGAGTCGTCCACCACGATTACCCGAATTTTCTTTTCCAGCGCCATCCACGCTCCCGGATCGATAAACAAGGCTCATAAACTCGCGCCGCAGCGCGACGGCCGGACGCACGGAACGCCTGATCAGGCCAGCCGGTAGCTGGTCTTGCCGCAGGGGACGAAGGCGTCGCTCAGGTGCAGGATGTTTTCCGAATGCCCCAGCAGCAGCAGCCCGTCCGGAGCCAGATGCCGCGCCATATGATTGAGTATGGCCGCCTGCGTCGGCTTATCAAAATAGATCAGCACATTGCGACAGAAAATGACGTCGAACTCCCCCAGCGGCGGCCATTCCTCCGCCACCAGATTCATCTGGAAAAACGTCATCGCCTCGCGCACGCGTTTCTTCAGGCGCACCTTGCCCTCATTGGCGCCTACGCCCTTGTCGAAAAAACGGCGCAGCTGCGGCTCCGACAACTGGCTGACTCGCTCGCGCAGATACACGCCGCGCATCGCCTGTTGCAGCACATGGGTGTCGATGTCGGACGCCAGCAACTCGCAGGGGAAGGGCCGCAAGCTCTCCGTCAACTCCGCCATGGTGATGGCGATGGAGTAAGGCTCCTCGCCGGTCGAGGACGCCGCGCTCCAGACCCGGTAGGGCCGGCCTCGTTTGCGCCAGCGCTCGGCGTGGGCGCGCAGCATGTCGAAATGATGCGGCTCCCGAAAAAACGAGGTCAGATTGGTGGTCAGCGCGTTGATGAAATTCTGCCATTCCTCCGACAAGGCGTCCTGATCCAAGCGGTCCAGATACTCGGCGAAGCTTTTCAGGCTCAAAGCCCGCACCCGCTTGGCCAAGCGCGCGTAGGCCATATGCGTCTTGCTGTCGTTGAGGGCGATGCCGACCCGCTGGTACACCATGTCGCGGATGCGGCGAAAATCCTCGGGCGTGAACGTGATGTCCAATTCCAAGCCCGCCAACACGGCCCCTCCGGACCTGTGCCTCAAAACTCCTCCCACTCGCCGTCGCTCAGGTCCACCTGCGGATGCAGCCGCGCCGGCACCACGATCTTGCCCGCCGGCTTAGCCGGCGCCGGATTGACGCCGCCGGCATGGGCGGCCGGCTCCGCCGCCGACGCGACGCGCGCCGGCGCTTGCCGCAGACGCGGGCCATGCTCTCCCAACTTGAACACCTGCACCGCGTCGTCCAGATAGCGCGCCTGCTCTTCCAGCGACTCCGCCGCCGCCGCGGCCTGTTCCACCAGCGCGGCGTTCTTCTGCGTGTTCTCGTCCATCTGCGTCACCGCCAGATTGACCTGTTCAATGCCCGAGCTCTGCTCGATCGACGCGGCGGAGATATCGCTCATGATGTCGGCGACGCGGCGGATGGAGATCACGATCTCGTCCATGGTGCTGCCTGCCTCGTCCACCAGCTTGGAGCCGGACTCGACCTTGGCCACCGAGTTGCCGATCAATCCCTTGATCTCCTTGGCGGCGGCGGCGGAGCGCTGCGCCAGATTGCGCACCTCGCTGGCCACCACGGCGAAGCCGCGCCCTTGCTCGCCGGCCCGCGCCGCTTCCACCGCGGCGTTGAGCGCCAGGATATTGGTCTGGAAGGCGATGCCGTCTATCACGCTGATGATGTCGACGATCTTGCGCGCGCTGTCGTTGATCTCGTTCATGGTGGCCACCACGTCGCCCACCACCTTGCCGCCGCGCGCGGCGATGTCGGAGGCGCCGGTGGCCAGCGTATTGGCCTTCTTGGCGTTCTCCGCGTTCTGCCGCACCGTGCTGGTAATTTCCTCCATGCTGGAAGCGGTTTCCTCCAGGCTGGCGGCTTGCTGCTCGGTGCGGCTGGACAGATTGGCGTTGCCGGAGGCGATCTCGCGCGCGGCGGTGTTGATCGCGTCGGTGGACTCCTTGATGTTGGACACGATTTCCTTCAGCCGCTCCACCGTGGTGTTGGTGTCGTTCTGCAACTGGCTGAACAAGCCCTGGTAATCGCCCTTGATCGCATGGGTGAGATCGCCCTTGGCCAGAGCCGCCAGCACGGTGGCGATATCGCCCAGGCCCTGGCTGGTCACCGCCAGCAACTGATTGACGCTTTCGCCCAGCTGGCGGAAAAAGCCGTCCTTGCCTTCCAGATTGATGCGCCGGTCGAAATCGCCGGCCGCGGCGGCGGAGATGATGCTGGCCACCTCTTTCTCTATTTCCACCTCCCCGGTACGATCCTTCCATTCCACCACCGTGCCCAAACGGGAACCGTCGGTGCCGAACACCGGATTGGCCACCAGGCCGAAAATGCGCGTGCCTATATTGATCTGCGCGCGATAAGTGGAACGCAAATTGGCTAGCAGATCGCGCTGATGCGCCGGATTGCTGTGGAAAACATCCATATTGGCGCCCAACAGCGCGCGCGCGTCGAAATTGGGCAAGGCCTTGCGCAGATCGGCCTCGGCGCGACGCATCATCTCCAGCACGCTGTGATTGGTGTAGATGATGTTGCGCTCGTTGTCGGCGATCATCACATTGGTGGAGGCGTTGTCCAGCGCGTTGCGCACCCGGATGTTCTCGATCGCCTTCTCGGCCAGCAAGCTCATCGACGCGAACAGGCTGTGCTGGTCGCCCGGTTTGACCTTGATTTCGGAGCGCACCTGGCCTTCGGTCAACTCCCGCATCACTTTGACTAGTTCCGCCGGCTCCCCGCCCAATTGGCGCATCAGCGAGCGGATGATGAAGACGCCGAAGCCGACGCCGATGAACAGGGCCAGCAGGGTAAAGGCGAACAGCAGTTTGTAGGCCTGCCGGGAGTTGTCGCTGGCGTCCTGTCCCGCCTTGCGCATCAGATTCTCTTCAAACGCGATGTAGCGATCGATCGAATCCATGTATTTGAGCTGGGTGTCGCGCAGGGTGACGAACAGATAATCGCGGGCCTGCACATCGCGCCCCTGCGCTTGCATGCGTCTGAACACCGCCAGCTCGGAACGGAAATTGGCCTCGTTCGCGCGCATCGCCTCGAAAAGCGGCCGCCCGGCGCTGCTGACGTTCGGCTCCAGCGTGCTCATCCTTTGCGCCAGCTTGGCCAAATTGCCGTCTATCTCCTGATTGAACTCTTTGATCAGGTGCGCATCCTTGCTCAGCAGCAGGTTGCGCACATCGCGCGACGTGAGGTTGACGTTGGACGCCAGCTTGTGCGCGGCGCTGACCTGCGGGATGTGCACGCTGGAGATGCCGACCAGATCATCGGCCAGGCCCTGCAGCTGTCTGACCGCCAGCGTCATCGCCACCGCCAGCAACAGGATCAGCAGACCGAAGCCCAGGATCAGTCTATGGATCACTTTCATATTGTTCATGCTTCGCCCCCCTAATTCGCTTGCGCTCGAGCCGCGGCGTCAGTCAACGCCATTTCCTCGCTGCCCATCAGCTTCTCGATATCGACCACGATGATCATGCGCTCGTCCAGCGTGCCCAGTCCTTCGATATAGGCGGTGTCCACCGCCGCGCCAAACTCCGGCGCGGCGCGCAGCGCATCGCTCTCCAGCTGAATCACGTCCGACACGCCGTCCACCACCGCGCCGATGACCCGTCCGCACACATTCAGCACGATCACCACGGTGAACGCGTTGTACACCGGTTCGCCTATGCCGAACTTCAGGCGCAAATCCACGATGGGCACGATATGGCCGCGCAGATTGACCACGCCCTTGATGAAGTCCGGCGCGTTGGCGATGCGGGTCACCGCGTCGTAACCGCGGATCTCCTGCACCTTCAAAATATCGATGCCGTATTCTTCCGTCCCCAGCGTGAACACCAGCAGCTCATTGCCCGAGCGTCTCTGCGCCAGGCCCGGACCATCCCGTTCCGCCACCATTTCTTTATCCTTGTTGTTTCATGCGTCCAGCGCCATACGCTGGTTGTGCCGCGCAATCGCGGCGATGTCCAAGATCATGGCCACCTGACCGTCGCCCAGGATCGTGGCGCCGGAAATCCCGTCCACCTTGCGGTAATTCGTTTCCAGATTCTTCACCACGAACTGCTGCTGGCCGATCAAGTCGTCCACCAGCAGCGCCAGCCGGCTATTGCCGGCCTCCACGATCACCAGGATGGCCTCGCTCGGCGTCCGCCTCGCGTCCGGAATGGAGAAAAACCGGCCCAGCGGCACAATCGGCAGGTACTCGCCGCGGATGGCCACCACCTGGCCGCGAGCGGCCACTGTCTTGATTTCGCTCGGCGCCGGCTGCAAGGACTCCAATACCGCGCCCAAGGGCATCACATAGGTTTCCGCGCCGATGCGCACTGACATGCCGTCCATGATCGCCAGCGTCAGCGGCAGATGAATGCTGATGGTGGTGCCGATGCCGGCCATGGAGTCGATCTCCACCCGGCCGCCCATGCTCTGAATGTTGCGCTTGACCACGTCCATGCCCACGCCGCGGCCGGACACTTCGGTCACCTCGGCGGCGGTGGAGAAGCCGGCTTCGAAAATCAGATTCCACACCTCGGCGTCGCAAAGCGAGGCCGGCGCCGCCAAACCGCCTTGCCGCGCCTTGGCCAGAATCCGCTCCCGGTTCAGCCCGGCGCCATCATCGCTGACTTCGATGACGATATTGCTGCCCTGATGGAAGGCGCGCAGCGTCAGCCGTCCCATCGGGTCCTTGCCGGCCGCCAGCCGCGCTTCCGGGGCCTCGATGCCGTGGTCCAGGCTGTTACGCACCAGATGAGTCAGCGGATCGGACAGCTTCTCGATGAAGCCCTTGTCCAGCTCGGTGCCCTCGCCCATCATCGTGAGCTCCACCTTCTTGCCCAGACGGCCGGCCAGATCGCGCACCACGCGCGGGAAGCGGTTGAACACGAAGGCGATCGGCGTCATCCGGATGGACATCACCGCCTCCTGCAGTTCCCGCGCGTTGCGCTGCAAGGCGCCGATGCCGCCTAGCAGGCGCTCGTGCGCCACCGGGTCCAGACCCGCGCCGGACTGCGTCAGCATGGACTGGGTGATCACCAGCTCTCCCACCAGGTTGAGCAGCAAATCCACCTTGTCGATATTGACCCGGATCGAATTCTCGCCCACCGCGCCGCCGCGCGCCGCCGGCTTGGCCGCGTCGGGGTCTAAGGCCGGCGCCTCGTCCTGCGGCGCCGTCTCGGCTGGCGGCGGCTCGAACAGGCCAAAGCCGTCGCCCTCCAGCCAGACCGAAGCGTCCGGCTCCGGCGCCGCCTCGAGAAACAGCCCGAAGCTGCCCTCCTCCTCCACCCCATGATCGACGTTGATGCGGAAGCTGTCCTGCGGCAAGGCGAAGGCCAGCGACTCCGCCACCTCGGCAGCGTCCAGCGGCGAGGTGAACACCGCCACCCAGGGCAGCTTGTCGGCGTCCTCGCCGTGCTGCACCACGCTCAAGTCCCCGTGCTCGGCCAGCGACTCCAGCAAGGCGTCGATATCGACGCCGTCCACCACGTCGATTTCCAGGTACAACGTCCAGTGCCGCGTCTCCTCCGGCGTCGCCCGCCGCGTCGCGGCCTCCGCCGGCGCGGCGGCCAGCGCCTCCAGCTGCGCCTTGAGTTCGCCGGCCAGCGCCGCGTCGGCCTCGCCCTTGCCCTTGTGCGCCGCCAGCATCCCGTACAGCACGTCCTTGGCCCGCAGCACCAAATCCACCAGATCCGAACTCAAGGCGCGCGCGCCGCGCCTCACCTCGTCCAGCAAACCTTCGAGCACATGGGTCAGATCCGCCATATCGGCGAAACCGAAGGTGGCGGCGCCGCCCTTGATCGAATGCGCGGCGCGGAACACCGCATGCAAATCCTCCTGCTGCGGACAGGACTGGTCCATGCCCAGCAGCAGGCTCTCCATGCTGGACAAGTGTTCATCCGCCTCATCAAAAAACACTTGATGAAACTGCGACATGTCGATTGCCAAAAGCTCGCTCCTCGCCGTGCCCAAGATCAGCCGATTCAGCCGATCACGCGCTTGACCACATCCAGCAGCTTCTGCGGATCAAAAGGCTTGACCAGCCAGCCGGTGGCGCCGGCCGCGCGGCCAAGCGCCTTCATCTGATCGCTGGACTCCGTGGTCAGCATCAGGATAGGCGTCGTCGTATACGCCGGCAGCTTGCGCAAGGAGCGGATCAAGGTCAGCCCGTCCATGCCCGGCATGTTCTGGTCGGTCAGCACCAGATTGAACTGCCCACCCTGCGCCTTGGCCAGGCCGGCGTTGCCGTCTCCGGCCTCCACCACCTCGTAGCCGGCGCTTTTCAAGGTGAACGACACCATCTGTCGAATCGAAGCGGAATCGTCAACCGTCAGTATTTTTTTGTGCATAACATCCCCGTTTCAGGAAACCGCCCGCCGCTCGTCCGACGCAGTCCGCGCCGGGTCCGTTTCCCATTCTTTACCTTGCTCGCTCGTCGTCTCGCGCCGCGGCGGCGAGACGACCGATTCGCCCAAGCGCTGAAATTCGCGCAGATATTAATGATTGATCAACTAAAAAGCCCGCGGATTCAAGCCAGAATCCGCGCGGAACCGGCGCACGCGGCCAATGGACATTCTTCAAGCCGGCCGCGGCGGCGCCGACGACGGCACGGCGAAAGCCAGCGACGACATGTCGTCATTGTATGGGCTGCTGAAGCCTAGCGGAATTGACGGCAAGGGGCCATAGCCGAAACCGTCGGTCGAGGAAATGCTGGACAAGCGCAGCAAACGCGACAGCAGATACGGCAGATCCGACTCCTCCATGCCGTCACTGTGCGCCAGGAAGTGCTGGCCTTCCGCCCAGGGCAGCGCCAGCGGCTCCAGCGGTTCGATGTCGGCTCGCAGGCCCAGCGGACTGCACATGGAAGAAAAGCGCTGTTCCAGCCTGGTGGACAGAAACAACAGAATGTCCGGCATGCCGGCGTTGACCAGCCTCACCATGCGGGCGGCCCAATCGATCTCCAACAAAGCGCTGCCGACGTAGCGTCCATCGGCCACATGGCTATGCATGAAGGCATTGAGCTCCCGCAGGGCGGACAAGGACAGAGGCTGCTCCAGCAGCACCCGCGACGCGCCCAGCGCCAACAGCGCGGCGTCCAGCGCCGAACCCTGGCCGTGGCCGGACGCGTCGCCCAGGATCAGCAAGGTCCGCTCCGGCAAATCCGCGCGCAGCACCACGTCGCCGCCCACAGCGTCCACCGGCTTGACCGACACTTCCAGGGGAAACACGCGGCCCGACGCCTGTCCCGACGGACGGTACAGGGACATGGCGCCGTTGATGATGTCGAACGCCGCCGCGCCGAACAAGCGCGGGCAGAGCGCATGTTGCTGCCAATGCCAGGCCAGCAGGCGGCTGCGCAGCAAGTCCGCGTCGAAGTCGCCGCGCAGAAAATGAATACTGGGCGTGGCCAGCCAGGGCGCCGCGCGCCCCGAGGAAAACACCCACAAGGGCTTGTCGCCCTCCCACTGCTCGAACAGCTCGGCCGGAGCGTCCGCCAGATTCGTCAGCCAAAGATCCTGCTTGCCGCCCACCGCGAAGTCGGCGCCACCGCAAAACCACCAATCCAGCGCCGACAACCAAGGATCGCCACGAACCCGTGCCTCGGCATCAGCGGACAACCAGGCCCGGATGCGCACAGACGCTCCAATGCTTGAACTTACTTAATGGTGAACATCTTGTTGAAGCAGGCGATTTCGAACACCTGCATCACCGCCTCGCGGCAATTGATCAAGGTCATGCTCTTCTTCTGCCCCGCCGCGCGCTCCTTCAGCAACAACAGCATGCCCAGCGCGGAACTGTCCAGGAAGGGCACCTGATCAAAATCGATCTCGATCTCCTGCACCTCCGGATTGTCCAGCAACTCCTGGCTGGCCTGCCGGAATTCCCGATGCAAGTTGAAGTCGAATTGCCCGATCAGGATCATCTTTCCAACTCTGCCCTCGACTTTGACAATGGGTCTCATGCGGCGTCCTCTGCTTTCTTCTGAATAAACGGCACATCCATCACGATTGCATCATCGGAAGGCTGAGCTCGAAACAGGCCCCGCCCTCCCCCTTGTTGAAACAACGCACTTGCCCGCCCAGTTCGTCCACCACTTTCTTGACGATGGCCAAGCCCAGGCCGGTGCCGCCGGGGCGGGTGGTGAAAAAGGGCTCGAACATCTTCTCCAGCTCCTCCGGGTTGAATCCGGGACCCGAGTCCTCCACCCGAAACAGCAAGGCCGTCTCGCCTTCCTCCACCGATAGCCGCACCACATCGCCGCTTCCTGAAAAGTGCCAGGCATTCTCCAAGAGATTCACCAAGGCCCCCTGCAACGCTTTGCGGTCCACCAAAACCTTTATGGCAGATGACACCACCACATTGCAATCAAAAAGCACGCCTTTTTCATGACATTGTGGTTGCATGACGGCGCGCAAATCCTCCAGCAGACCCTCCAGATCCAAAGGCTCCAGCGTCGTCACCTGGCCGCGGACAAAACTCAGCATGTTCTGGATCAAGCTCTCCAGCGCCCGCATCCGGGCCAGGCTCTTGTCGACGAAGCGCGCGCGATCCTCCGCCCGCGGGATATCCTGCTTCAGATTGGCCGTATACAGCATCGCCGTGGCCAGCGGCGTGCGCAGCTGGTGCGCCAATGCCGCCGCCATGCCGCCCATGGACGCCAACTTCTGCTGACGCGCCAATTCTCCGGTCAATTGATGCAAACGCGATACATCGTGAATAAGCACAATCTGTCCTCCGACAGACGGCAGATCCTGGCATTGCATGGTCAACACCAGACCCGGCTCGCCATGCCGATGGCAATAGGTGTCGTCCAGTTCCGAACGCTGCAACCCCGCCAGCATGTCCCGCCATAAAGCGCCGACAGAACAGCCATTTAGCATCCGGCTGGCGGCCGGATTCACCGCCGTGACCGCGCCTTCGGCCGAGACTTGCACCACGCCCGCGGGCAGCGCCTCCAGCAGCAAACCCAGGCGCTCGGCCAGCATTGCGTTCTCATCGCGCTGTTTGCGCAGCTGATTATTGGCTTCGTCCAGCTGCGCGTTGAGAACTGTCACCTGGCTCTCAAGTTGTCTATACGCATCAATGAGTTGGCCGGACACCGCATTGAATTGCTCGAAAGCGGCTTCCAGTTGCTGCTGATCTTTGAGGCTTGAAACCATATGCCGAATCGCTTGCGAGTTATTTGTAAAAACCACTTAAACAGTATGATAATGAATGGGTATCGCTGAGCCAAGCTGTTATCTGGCATGCAGCTCAGCAAAAAAAACCGGGCAAAACCGATATCTGGCGTATAAAGGGTAGTAGTACGCCACTTCAAAAGAATGCAGCGGAGGTTTCTGTGTCAGAGCTTCTCAAAAAAATCGACGCCAGGACGAAACTGGCCGGCACCAACAAGCTGGAAATCCTGCTGTTCTCGTTGGGCCAGGATCAGCGCACGGGGCGCAAGGAAATCTTCGGGATCAACGTGTTCAAGGTGCGCGAGGTCATGCGCACGCCGGAAATCACTTCCGCGCCTGAAATGCCCTCCTCGGTGGAAGGCATGGTCAGCCTGCGCGGCGCGCTGGTGCCGGTCATCGACCTGGCCAAATACACCGGCGTCGTGACCAGCAACAAGCCGGAAATCATGATCGTCACCGAGTACAACGCCCACACCCAGGGCTTCCTGGTGGAGGCGGTGGACACCATCCTGCGTCTGGACTGGTCCGCGATGCGCGTGCCGCCGGAAATGATCACCAACCGCATGGCCGGGCTGGTGACGGCCGTGACCGAGCTGGACAACGGCACGCTGGTGATGATGATGGACGTGGAAAAAGTGCTGGCGGAAACCACCATCGTCGACGACGGCCACACCTTCCTCGGCATCGAGCCGGTCAAGGAACCGCGCCGGATCTTCTTCGCCGACGACTCCGCCGTGGCGCGCAAGCAGATCGAACGCACGCTGGAAGTGATGAACATCCAGTACACCTCCGCCATCAACGGCATGCGCGGATGGGAAGAATTGCAGAAAATGGCCAATCAGGCCGATCTGGCCGGCAAGAAGCTGTCGGATTCGCTGCACTTGGTGCTGACCGACGTGGAAATGCCGGAAATGGACGGCTATATGCTGACCAAGATGATCAAGAGCGATCCGCGTTTCAACGGCATTCCGGTGTTGATGCACTCCTCCCTTTCCGGTTCCTCGAATCAGAAGCTGGGCGAATCGGTCGGCGTGGATTCCTACGTCGCCAAATTCGAACCGCAGAAGCTGTCGATGAAACTGCGCCAGATGCTGAATCTGGAACCCAAAGACTAAAGATCAAGTAAGCAAAAGCATTAAGGGAGAGGGACAGATATGGCAGCCACAGACGCCTCCTTGCTTGCAACCGTTGACGCCAGGACCAAACTGGCGGGTTCCAACAAAATGGAGATTCTGCTGTTTTCGCTTGGAACGCGGGAAACCTTCGGCATTAACGTTTTCAAAGTGCGCGAGGTGTCGCAGACCCCCGCCATCACCAAAACCCCGAACATGCCGTTTGGCGTGGAAGGCGTGCTGTCGCTGCGCGGCAATATCATCCCGGTCATCTCGCTTGGCAAGTTCATCGGCGCCGATCAAACCCGCAGCTACGAAACCATGATCGTCACCGAGTTCAACAAGAGCACCCAGGCCTTCCTGGTCGACTCTGTGGACCGCATCATCCGCGTGGACTGGGACAAGGTGCGCGCGCCGGAAAACATGATGGCGGCGAGCGGCACCAACCAGAACCTGATCACCGCGATCACCGAACTGGAAAACGGCAAGCTGGTATCCATCCTGGACGTGGAGCAGATCCTGGCCAGCGTGGTCGGCGAGCCGCGCCTGCCGGACGTGCCTACCGCCCAGCTGGAAAACGACCAATACCTCTTCTTCGTCGACGACTCGGTCGTCGCCCGCAAGGAAATCACCGGCGTGCTGGAGAAGATGGGCATCAAATTTCAGCAAGCCACCAACGGCCGCGAAGCCTGGGACCGGCTGCAGACCCTGGCCGGCCGCAATTTCGGCGAGGACGAGTGCCTGCACGACCACCTGAAAATCATCCTCGTGGACGCCGAAATGCCGGAAATGGACGGCTATGTGCTGACCAAGCTGATCAAGTCCGATCAGCGTTTCCGCGGCATTCCGGTCGTGATGCACTCCTCGCTGTCCTCCAACGCCAACCGCGCGATGGGCTCCAGTGTGGGCGTGGACGCCTATGTCGCCAAGTTCGACCCCGGCGTGCTGGCCGAAACTTTGATTCCATTCCTGCAGAGGTAGTCGCTACAATATGCGGCTCGATGAATTTCAGATAAATCAGGACACACCTCAATGGCAGACAAGAATATTCGCTTCCTAGTCGTAGACGATTTCTCCACCATGCGGAGAATCGTGCGCAACCTTTTGAAAGAGCTAGGATTCACCAACGTCGACGAAGCCGAAGACGGCATGGTTGCGCTGCATAAGCTGAAAACCCAGCACTTCGACTTCATCGTTTCCGACTGGAACATGCCCAATATGACCGGCATCGAACTGCTCAAGGCAGTCCGCGCCGACGCCCAGCTCAAGCACTTGCCCTTCATGATGATCACCGCGGAAGCCAAACGGGAAAACATCATCGAAGCGGCCATGGCCGGAGCCAGCGGTTACATCGTGAAACCCTTCACTGCCGCCACCATGGAAGAAAAAATGAACAAGATCTTCCAAAACCTGAATAAACCAGCCTGAGTGCCGAAAAAAAACGGTCTGCGTCAGTATTGAGGAGGATTTATCGTGTCCAATCACATCCTGGAGAGCGGGGACAACCCGGATCTTGAAGCTCTGTTCGACAGCATTGCGACGCAGCAAAGCGAGGCCGCGCCGCCTGAAGCCGCCGCGCCCGAAGCCGTCGCAGCGTCCCAGCCAGCCGGAGCCGCCGGCAGCCCTACCTCGATGTATGAACAAATTGGTCAGTTAACCCGCAAAATGCATGATGCGCTACGCGATCTAGGCTACGACAAATCCCTGGGAAAAATGGCGGACGCGATTCCGGACGCCAAGGACAGGCTGACTTACATCGCCACCCTGACGGAGAATTCGGCCGAACGCGTGCTCAACGCCACGGATCTGGCCAAGCCGTATCAGGACCAGCTGGAAAGCAAGGCGCTGGAGCTGTCCTCGCGCTGGGAACGGCTGTACGCCAACCTGTTGAGCGTGGAAGAGTTCCAACAACTTGCGGCCGACACGCGCGGCTACTTAAATGAAGTGCCGGCCCAGACCCAGGCGACCAGCACCCAGTTGCTGGAAATCGTCATGGCCCAGGACTTTCAGGATCTGACCGGCCAGGTCATCAAGAAGATGATGGGCATGGTCCAACTGCTGGAAAGCGAGCTGGTCAACTTCCTGATCGAATTTTCGCCGGAGGCGAAAAAAGAAGAATTGGGCATGGGCACCAATCTGCTGAATGGCCCGGTCATCAATCCGGAAGGCCGCACCGACGTGGTCAGCAGCCAGCAACAGGTCGACGACCTGCTGGAAAGCCTGGGCTTCTAACGAACAACACGCAGAACAGAGCACGCGAGCAAGGCGTGGCGGGAGTGGAAAATGAGCGAATTCGCCGGCATGGAAGAGCTGCTGCAAGACTTCTTGATGGAGTCTACGGACCTCCTTTCCGATGTAGACAATAAACTGGTCGAACTGGAAAAGCGCCCGGAAGACAAAGCGCTGCTGAACGACATTTTCAGAGGCTTCCACACCATCAAGGGCGGCGCAGGCTTTCTTAATGTCGGCCCGATGATCAATCTATGCCATCGCACCGAAAACCTATTCGACAAACTCCGCAACGGCCAGCTGCACATCACCGCCGGCATCATGGACGTGATTCTTGACGCCACCGGCATCGTGCGCGATATGTTCGGCACCATGGGACAGGGCCTGATGCCCAGCGAAGCCGACCCGCGCATCCTGGCGGCTTTGGACGCCGCGCTGGCGGGCGAGGCGCTGTCCGAAGAGCCCGCGGCGGCCGAACCGGCCACAGCGGCAGCTCCCGCTCCGGTTGCAACACCAGCGCCCGCAGCTGCGGCCGCGCCGCAGCCCGCAAGCAATGGTCAAGGCCCGGACTGGAATCAGCTCTATCAAGCCGTCACCCCCGGCGGCGCGCCCGCCGCCCCTGCGGCGGCGCCCGCGCCCCAAGCGGCGGCGGCGCCTCCGGCCCCGGTTGCCGCTGCGCCTGCTCCCAAACCGGCGGCCAAGCCGGCTCCGAGCAAACCGGCCGCCAGCGCGCCCAGCAGCAGCGGCCCTCAGGAAAACACCATCCGCATCGACACCGTGCGTCTCGACATGGTGCTCAACCTGTCCGGCGAAATCGGCCTGACCAAGAACCGTCTGACCACGCTACGCACGGAAATCCTGCAAGGCAACCGCGACACCAATACTCTGCGCTCGCTGGACGAGGCGATCAGCCAGCTGGACCTGCTGGTCGGCGACCTGCAGAACGCGGTGATGAAAACCCGCATGCAGCCGATTGGCCGCCTGTTCCAGAAATACCCGCGCTTGGCTCGAGACCTCGCCCGCCAGCTGGGCAAGGAAGTCGAACTGGTGCTGTCCGGCGAAGAGACCGAGCTGGACAAGACCATGATCGAGGACTTGAACGATCCGCTGGTCCACTTGGTGCGCAACGCCGTCGACCACGGCATCGAACAGCCTGAAGAGCGCATCGCCGCCGGCAAGAAGCCGCAGGCGCTGGTGCAGCTGACCGCCGAACAGGTGGGCGACCACATCCTGATCGAGATCACCGACGACGGCAAAGGCATGAACGCCGACGCGCTGCGTCGCAAGGCCATCGAAAAAGGCCTGATCGACCAGGAAAGCGCCAACACGCTGGATGAGAAGCAATGCTTGCAGCTGATCTTCCTGCCCGGCTTCTCCACCAAGGATCAAATTTCCAGCGTGTCCGGCCGCGGCGTGGGCATGGACGTGGTGCGCACCAATATCCAGAAACTGAACGGCCGCATCGACATCAACTCGGTGCAGGGCGAAGGCACCCGCATCAGCATCTCGCTGCCTCTGACCCTCGCCATCCTGCCGGTGCTGGTGGTGCGCGCCTGCAACCAGCCGTTCGCCGTGCCGCTGGCGATGGTGCGCGAAATCATCACCATCGACCCGAGCGCGATCCAGGAAGTCTCCGGCAAGCCCACCATCGTGGTGCGCGACGAAATCCTGCCGCTGAAAACCCTGGCCGGCCTGCTGGGCTGGGAGCCGACGCAAAAGCCTTACTTCGGCGTGCTGATGCAGTCCGCGGAAAAATCCTTCATCCTGGCGATCGACTCCTTCGTCGGCCGCGACGACGTGGTGATCAAGCCGCTGCAGAACATCCGCCCGAAAGGCGTGGCCGGCGCCACCCTGTCCGGCGACGGTTCCGTCGTGCTGGTGCTGGACATGGAAGACCTGCTCACCTCCAGCGAGGCCAGCAACACCGTCACCCGATCCGCGGACCTGATCGCCACCTGAGCAAAGGCATACCGGGACAATGACCTCGACGAGCGCCTTCATAGGCAGGCAGGCCGTTCTCAACCGCAACCAGCAGCTCATTGGCTATGAGCTGCTTTTTCGTCCCAGCGGCGAGGCCTCCGGCGTCGGCAAGCATACCGAACTGCAAGCCGATACCCAGGTGCTGGTCAACACGCTCAACAATATGGGCACCAGCTGGCTGATAGGCAGCAAGCTGGCCTTCATCAATATCGGCGAAGCCATGCTCAGCAGCGAGTTCCTTGAACTGCTGCCGCCGCGCCGCGTCATTCTCGACATCTCGCCCCGCATCGTACCCTCCAACGAACTGCTGTCGCGCGCGCGGCACCTGCGTTCGCTGGGCTTCGGCATTTCGCTGGACGACTTCAGCTTCGAATCGCCGGCGGCGGCCTTTCTGGAGCTGGCCAACTACGTCAAGCTGGATATCCAGCATCAGGACACCAACCGCTTCCAGATGCTGGCGTCGCGGCTGCGCAGCTATCCGGTGATCCGCATCGCCGAACGCGTGGAAACCCACGCTCAGTTCCATCTGTGCAAAGAGCTGGGCATGGACGGCTTCCAGGGCTTTTACTTCGCCCAGCCGGAAACCCTGTCCGCCAAGGTCATCCACCCCTCCTTCCGCAACACCCTGGAGCTCTTGAACCTGCTGCGCCTGGACGCCGACATCCGCGACGTCGAGCAGGTGCTCAAACGCGACCTGGCCTTGTCCTACAAGCTGCTGCGCTACGTCAACTCCGCCGCGGCCGGCCTGAACACCAGCATCAGTTCCTTCTCCCACGCGGTCACCGTGCTGGGCTATCAAAAGCTCTACCGCTGGCTGACCCTGCTGCTGGTCACCGCCTCCGACGAAGGGCACGCGCCGCCGGCGCTGCAAAAAACCGCGGTCACCCGCGGCCGCTTCATGGAACTGCTGGGCAAGGCCCACGGCGAGCGTCACGACACCTGCGACAATCTGTTCATCATCGGCATGTTCAGCCTGCTGGACGTGCTGTTCGACATGCCGATGGCCAACATCATCGAGCATCTGCAGCTGCCCGAAGCCATCACCGAGGCCCTGTTGCATGAGAAAGGCACGATGAGCCGCTTCCTCAAGCTGGTCAAAGCCTGCGAAGACGGACAACTGACCGGCGTGCCGGAACTCTGCGCCCAACTGAACCTCAGCAGCGAGCAGTTCAACCAGGCCCATGTCTCCGCGCTCGCCTGGGTGGAAGAACTCGGCTTATAATTCGCAGTCTTGCAGCACGCTCTTAAGCTTGAGACCGAATTCCCCGATGAAATTGCTTGCCATTGATTGCTCCACCTCGTTTCTATCCCTAGCCGTTGACAACGGTTCGCGCATTTTCTCCTTCCACGAGAAAGTCGAGCAGAAGCACGCCGAACGCGCGCTGCCGGAACTGGCTCGCCTGCTGGAACAGGCGGAACTGCGTCTGGAGCAACTCGACGCCATCGCCTTCGGCCAGGGCCCCGGCTCCTTCACCGGCTTGCGCATCGCTTGCGGTCTGGCCCAGGGCCTGGCCTTCTCCGCCGGCATTCCGGTCATGGCCATTCCCACGCTGGACAATATCGCGCAGCAAGCCGGCGCCGGCACCGTGCTGGTCTGTCTCGACGCCAGAATGCAGCAGGTCTACAGCGCCGGCTACCGCGTCGCCGACAACGGCGAACCGGAACGCCTCGGCCCGATCAGCGTCGGCGCGCCGGAAGCCGTCCAATGGCCGGAGCGCGCCGTCATCGGCGCCGGCGACGGTTTCGAACGCTACCCCGTCCTGCAAGAAAGCGCCGGCGACGCCATTGTGCGCGCGGATCTGCAGCCCAACGCCCTCGCCTACTTCCCGCTGGCGCGCAGCGGCCGCTATCCGCAAACCCATCCGCGTGAAGCGGAGCTGCTGTATGTGCGCAATAAAGTCGCCCTGACCGCGCAGGAACAGCAGCAGGCGCGCCAAAAATGAGTTCCGTCTATCGCGCCTTCCTGCCCGACGACGCCGCTCAACTCGCCGAGCTGGAGAGCCGCGCCTGCGCTCACGGCTGGTCCGCAGCTCAATACCAAGACTCCGTGCGCTGCGGCCACCAATTCCACGGCCTGTTCGCCGCCGGGCGCCTGCAAGGCTTCGCCGTCACCCAGAGCGTGCTGGACGAGGCGGAACTGCTCAATATCGTGATGGATCCGCAATGGCAGGGCCAGGGCTTGGGCAAGCGGCTGCTGCGGGAACTGAGCGCCGCTCTGGCCGCCGCCGGCGCGCGACGCCTGTTTCTGGAAGTGCGGGCCGGCAACGCCGTCGCCCGCGCCCTGTACTCAAGCCAGGGCTTTATTGAAAACGGCCGGCGCAAGAACTACTACCCCTGTGCCGACGGCCGCGAAGACGCCATCCTGATGGAGACCGACCTATGAGCCGCGCCGCGCTGATTCAAAGCGTCATCGGACTGGGCCCCGCCTGGGAAGCGCGCCCCGGCTGGTTCGAACAACACCCGGCGGCGCTGAGCCGCCAAGCGGAAGCGCCGGCCGACGTCGACTTGGCGCCCGTGGAGCCCCCGGCTCCGCCGCGGCCGGACATTGTCGCGCAGCCCGAACCGACGACGCTCGTCGCCGCGCCGCCCTCCGCCAAGCTCCCTCCGCTCTCCGCCGAGCCCCCTCCGATCGCCTCCCCCGCGCCCGAAGTCCTGCCTCTGCTGGAATGGGACGCGCTGGAACGCGCGGTGCGCGACTGCCGCGACTGCCGGCTGTGCCAAACCCGCACCCAAACCGTTTTCGGTCGCGGCAACCGACAGGCGCGCTGGCTATTGATCGGCGAAGCGCCGGGTGAGCAGGAGGACAGGCAGGGCCAGCCTTTCGTCGGCCGAGCCGGCCAGTTGCTGGACAATATGCTGACCGCCACCGGACTGGATCGCGACCGCGACGTGTATATCGCCAACGTGCTCAAATGCCGTCCGCCCGGCAACCGCAATCCCAGCGGCGACGAAATCGCCGCCTGCCAGAGCTATCTGATCCAGCAGATCCGCCATATCCAGCCCACGCTGATCCTGGCGCTCGGCCGCTTCGCCGCCCAGACCCTGCTGCAAACGGAAAAGGGCATCGGCCAATTGCGCGGCAAACTGCACAGCTATCAGGACATTCCCTTGATCGTCAGCTACCACCCGGCCTACCTGCTGCGCAACCAGCCGGACAAACTCAAGGCCTGGCAAGATCTGGTGTTCGCCAAAAAAACCTTTGGCCGCCTCAGCGCCGATTAAACGCAAAAACCCCGCCAAGCATGCTTGGCGGGGTTTTTTAGTGCCGAACCATAAAGAAAAAAACCCTTCTCCGTGCACCAGAGAAGGGCTCTTTGCTTTCGCGTTCCCGCGGAAACCGGCTTATTTCAGCTTGGTTTCTTTGTACAGAACGTGTTTGCGAGCAACGGGATCAAATTTTTTGATCTCCATTTTTTCCGGCATCGTACGCTTGTTCTTCGTAGTCGTGTAGAAGTGGCCGGTGCCAGCAGTGGACTCAAGCTTGATTTTATCGCGCATGTGTTATTACCTCAGTAGCTTTCTGGTTGACCGCAATCAGATCTCGCCGCGAGCGCGCAGATCAGCCAGCACTACATCGATGCCAACTTTGTCGATGGTACGCAGTGCCGCGTTGGATACGCGCAGACGCACCCAGCGGTTTTCGCTCTCAACCCAGAACTTGCGATATTGCAGGTTAGGCAGAAAACGACGTTTAGTCTTATTGTTGGCGTGGGAAACATTGTTCCCGGTCATCGGACGCTTGCCGGTGACTTTGCAAACACGCGCCATGTTGAACACTCCCAAAACCGGTAAAAGCTGGCTTTATATCATAGACAAAGCCAGACACTCAAGCAGAAAACGCACCCTTTTGCAGCATGGGCGCGATCGTGTATGAAACAGTCGGCGGCAATTGTACCGTATTCGCCACAGAGATGCGAGCACTTCTTTGCCAAGCGGCGAAACGCGTCTGGCCGGCCGCGCTCGGGAACGGCGGCGCGACTTGCAACAACATGGTTCGAAGCGATTCAAATCGCAACGATTTCAGGGTAGAATCCCGGATTCCCATAGAGCCGTAATCTCATGACCAAGTACATCTTCGTAACCGGCGGTGTGGTGTCCTCCCTGGGTAAGGGCATTGCCGCTGCGTCCATCGCCGCCATCCTCGAGTCTCGCGGGCTGAAAGTCACCATGCTGAAGCTCGATCCCTACATCAACGTTGATCCGGGCACCATGAGCCCGTTCCAGCACGGCGAGGTGTTCGTCACCGAAGACGGCGCGGAAACCGACCTCGATCTGGGCCACTACGAGCGCTTCATCCACGCGAAGATGAAGAAAAGCAACAACTTCACCACCGGCCAGGTGTACGAGTCCGTGATCACCAAGGAGCGCCGCGGCGACTACCTGGGCGGCACCGTGCAAGTGATCCCGCACATCACCGACGAAATCAAGCTGAAGATGCATGAAGGCGCGGCCGACGCCGACGTCGCCATCGTCGAGATCGGCGGCACCGTGGGCGACATCGAATCGCTGCCCTTCCTGGAAGCCATCCGCCAGATGCGCTCCAACCTGGGCCGCAAGAACACCCTGTACGTGCACCTGTCCTACGTGCCCTACATCGCCACCGCCGGCGAGATCAAGACCAAGCCGACCCAGCACTCGGTGAAAGAACTGCGCGAGATCGGCATTCAGCCGGACGTGCTGCTGTGCCGGATGGACCGCGAACTGCCGGAAGACGAAAAGCGCAAGATCGCGCTGTTCTGCAATGTGGAAGAAAACGCCGTCATCGGCTGTTACGACTCCGACTCCATCTACAAAGTGCCGGCCATGCTCCACAACCAGGGCATCGACGACATCATCGCCGAGCAACTGCAACTGGACCTGCCCAAGGCGGATCTGTCGGTGTGGGGCCGCATCATCGACGCGATCGAGCACCCGGACCACAGCATCAACATCGCCATGGTCGGCAAATACGTCGATCTGACCGAGTCCTACAAGTCGCTGACCGAAGCGCTGAAGCACGCCGGCATCCATACCCGCACCAACGTCAACATCATCTACGTGGACTCCGAGGAGATCGAGCGCGACGGCGCCGACTCCCTGAAGGACATGGACGCCATCCTGGTGCCGGGCGGCTTCGGCAAGCGCGGCGTGGAAGGCAAGATCAAGGCGGTCAAGTTCGCTCGCGAGAACGACATCCCCTATATGGGCATCTGCCTGGGCATGCAAATCGCGCTGATCGAATACGCTCGCGACGTGGCCGGCATGGCCGGCGCCAACTCCACCGAATTCGACCTCGACACCAACTTCCCGGTGGTGGCCTTGATCGACGAGTGGGTCAACCACGACGGCAAGGTGGAAAAACGCGACGAAAACTCCAATCTGGGCGGCACCATGCGCCTGGGCGGCCAGCAGTGCGATCTGGAGCCGGGCTCTCTGGCGGCGAAAATCTACGGCGCCGGCGAGATCGTAGAGCGTCATCGCCACCGCTACGAAGTCAACAACTACTACATTCCGCGTCTGGAACAGGCCGGCCTGGCCATCAGCGGCCGCTCCGCCGGTCATGAGAAGCTGGTCGAAACCATAGAGCTGGCCAATCACCGCTGGTTCTTCGCCTGCCAGTTCCACCCGGAATTCACCTCGACTCCGCGCGACGGCCATCCGCTGTTCATCTCCTACGTGAAAGCGGCGCTGCAATACCAAGCGGACAAGCAAGGACCCAAGGCATGAAACTGTGCGGATTCGAAGTCGGCCTCAACCAGCCGCTGTTCCTGATCGCAGGCCCCTGCGTGATCGAGAGCGAACAGATGGCGCTGGACACCGCCGGCCAGCTCAAGGAGATCACCGCCGAGCTGGGCATCAACTTCATCTACAAATCGAGCTACGACAAGGCCAACCGCTCCTCCGGTTCCTCCTTCCGCGGCTTCGGCATCGATGAAGGCCTGCGCATCCTCTCGGAAGTGAAACGCCAGATCGGCGTGCCGGTGCTGACCGACGTGCACAGCGAGAACGAAATCGTGCAAGTGGCCAGCGTGGTCGACGTGCTGCAAACGCCGGCCTTCCTGTGCCGCCAGACCGACTTCATCCGCGCCGTCGCCCAATGCGGCAAGCCGGTGAACATCAAGAAGGGCCAGTTCCTGGCCCCGGGCGACATGAAGAACGTCATCGACAAGGCCCGCGCCGCCGCGCAGGAAGCCAACCTCGAGCCGGACAGCTTCATGGCCTGCGAACGCGGCGTTTCCTTCGGCTACAACAACCTTGTGTCCGACATGCGTTCGCTGATGATCATGCGCGACACCCAGTGCCCGGTGGTCTACGACGCCACCCACTCGGTGCAGCTGCCCGGCGGCCAAGGCACCTCCTCCGGCGGCCAGCGCGAATTCGTGCCGGTGCTGGCGCGCGCCGCGGTGGCTTCCGGCATCGCCGGCATCTTCATGGAAACCCATCCGAACCCGGCCTGCGCAATGTCAGACGGCCCCAACGCCTGGCCTTTGCCGCGCATGAAGGAACTGCTGACCACGCTCAAGGCGCTGGACGACTTGGTCAAGCACAATCCCTGGCCGGAACACACCCTGTAAACCGGCAGGTGCAGATCGCAACCGGCTCCGGCCGGTTGCTTGCCCTCCGCCCGAACACAACCAGCCTTTGAAGGAAATGTAAATGAGTTCGATCATCGATGTGGTAGCTCGTGAGATTCTGGATTCGCGCGGCAATCCGACCGTGGAAGCAGACGTATTGCTGGAGTCCGGCGTCATGGGCCGCGCCGCGGTGCCCAGCGGCGCCTCCACCGGCGAAAAAGAAGCGCTGGAACTGCGCGACGGCGATAAAAGCCGCTATCTGGGCAAGGGCGTGTTGAAGGCGGTGGAAAACATCAACACCGAAATCTGCGAAGCCATCATCGGCCTCGACGCCAGCGACCAGGCCTTCATCGACAAGACCCTGATCGAGCTGGACGGCACCGAAACCAAATCCCGCCTCGGCGCCAACGCGCTCTTGGCCGTGTCCATGGCCGTGGCCCGCGCCGCCGCCGAAGACGCCGGCCTGCCGCTGTACCGCTACCTGGGCGGCGCCGGCCCGATGGCCCTGCCGGTGCCGATGATGAACGTGATCAACGGCGGCGCGCACGCCAACAACACCCTGGACATCCAGGAATTCATGATCATGCCGGTGGGCGCGCAAACCTTCCGCGAAGCGCTGCGCTGCGGCGCGGAAATCTTCCACAGCCTGAAGAAGATCTGCGACCAGAAAGGCTACGCCACCACCGTGGGCGACGAAGGCGGCTTCGCGCCCAATCTGAACAGCCACGAAGACGCGATCAAGCTGATTCTGGAAGCCATCGACGCCGCCGGCTACGTGGCCGGCCAGGACGTGATGCTGGCGCTGGACTGCGCCTCCTCCGAGTTCTACAAGGACGGCAAATACCATCTGACCGCCGAAGGCCTGCAGCTCACTTCCGAACAGTTCACCGACTATCTGGAAACCCTGGTCAACCACTACCCCATCCTCTCCATCGAGGACGGCATGAGCGAGCACGACTGGGACGGCTGGAAACTGCTGACCGAACGCCTGGGCGCCCGCGTGCAGATCGTCGGCGACGATCTGTTCGTCACCAACCCCAAGATCCTGGCCAAGGGCATCGAAGGCGGCCTCGCCAACTCGCTGCTGGTCAAGGTCAATCAGATCGGCACGCTGTCGGAAACGCTGAAAGCGGTTGATCTCGCCAAGCGTTCCCGCTATACCAGCGTTATGAGTCATCGCTCCGGCGAAACCGAAGACAGCACCATCGCGGATCTGGCCGTTGCCACCAACTGCATGCAGATCAAGACAGGCTCGCTGTCCCGCTCCGACCGCATGGCTAAATACAATCAGTTGCTGCGCATCGAAGAAGAGCTGGGCGACGCTGCCTACTATCCGGGCAAAGCTGCCTTTTACCACCTGAAGTAATCGTATGCGCTGGCTGACCCTGACTCTGGTGACAGTAATACTGGCCCTGCAATGGCCGTTGTGGTTTGGCAAAGGTAGCTGGCTCAGAGTCTGGCAGCTGGACAAGCAACTACAGGAACAGCGGGCGACCACCCAAAAGCTGGTGGCCCGCAACGCCGCGCTGGACGCGGAAGTGCGTGATTTGAAACAGGGGACGGACGCCATTGAGGAGAGAGCCCGCAATGAACTTGGCATGATTCGGAATGGTGAAGTATTTTTCCAATTGCTGGATCCGGTGAAGCCAACGCCTCGCTAAATATCCGCCCGGACCGCACTGTAGAGCTGAACAGACAACAAGAATGACGTCCGGTCTAAAAAAGTCCAAGGTTTGGGCAATGACAACACAAAACCCCATCGAAGTCGCACGAGAAACGCTCAAACAGCTGACGGTGCGCAAGCTGTTGCCGACACCGGAAAACTTTGAGCGGGTTTATCACGAGCTGACGCAAACGCCGGTCGACCGCGACAACAAGCTTGCGGTGCTGTTGCTGCGCGCATTGGAAACGCTGCCTCAAGAAAGCGTGCAGGCCAAAGTCACGCTCACCCGCCTGAAACAAGTCTGCGACGAAAACCGCTGGGAACAAGCCCCGCAACTGATCATAGACTTTCTGCGCGCCTCGCTCAGCGCCAGCCAACAGCAGCACAGCTGGGGCACGCTGATCCAGAACCTGATCCGCAATTGGGACCTGCGCCTGCCCAATATGCCTCAGCACCACAAGCAATCCACGCTGGAACGGGTGCTGATCAATTACGGCAACCAGCCCGACGAATTGAACCAGAAGCTGGCCACGCTGATCCAGAACTGGACCCAGTCCGCGCCGTCGTCCAACGGCAACGGCGCCGCCCTCCCCGATGCCTCCGCTCCCGCAAGCAGCCCCGACGACGACGCCGACGTCCCCAGCGACAGCTGGCTTGCCTGGCAGCGCACGCTGAGCTTCGCGCTCAAGCACGGCCTGGAACCGCGGCTGATCAACTATCCGGAATTGGTGGACGCGCTGGAAGCGCTGCTGGGCGAACTGAATCAAGTGGCCGACGACGCCGCGCTCAACGCCTACATGCCCAAGCTGCGGGCGTTCATGATCAAGCTGGAACTGCAATCGCAGCAGGACGACCGCCTGGTGTCGGCGATGACCAATCTGCTGCGCCTGCTGCTGGAAAACATCGCCGAGCTCAATCACTCGGACACCTATCTGGTGGGCCAGGTGCACTCGCTGCAGGACATCCTCAGCCACGAGCCGCTGTCCATGCAGCAGGTCTATCAGATGGAGTCCAGCCTCAAGGACGTGATCCGCAAGCAAGGCCAATTGAAAACCTCGCTGGACGAGGCGGCCAGCTCGCTGCGCTCCTTGCTGGACCGTTTCATCTCGCGTCTGGCGATGATGACGGACAGCACCGACGACTTCCAGAACAAGATCAAGGACCACAGCACCCGCATCAAACAGTCGCAGAACGTAGAGGAACTGGGCAGCATCATCGGCTCCCTGATGGAAGACACCTCGCTGATGCAACTGGACCTGACCCGCTCCCGCGACGAACTGCTGTCCGCCAAGGAACAGGTGGAAGCCGCCGAACAAAGAATCGCCGAACTGGAAGGCGCGCTGGAGGCCGCCAGCGCCAAGGTGCGCGAAGACCAGTTGACCGGTGCCTTCAACCGCCGCGGCCTGGCCGAACATTTCCAGCGCGAAATCAGTCGCGCCGAGCGCACCGGCGCGCCGCTGTCCGTCGCCCTGCTCGACGTGGACAACTTCAAGCAGCTGAACGATAAATACGGCCACCTGGCCGGCGACGACGCGCTGAAATACCTGGTGGACACCATCAAGCACAGCCTGCGTCCGGCCGACATCGTCGCCCGCTTCGGCGGCGAGGAGTTCGTGATCCTGATGCCGGACACGCCGGAAGACGAGGCCGTCGCCACCGTGCAGCGGCTGCAGCGCGAACTGACCAAAACCTTCTTCCTGGCCAACAACGACCGCCTGCTGATCACCTTCAGCGCCGGCGTGGCCAAATGGCATTTGGGCGAGCAAGAGGCCGACGTGCTGGAGCGCGCCGACCAAGCCATGTACCAAGCCAAGCTCAACGGCAAGAACCGCGTGCACTCGGCGGAGGAGCAGCCGCCGTCGCTGATGGCGCCGCAGCTATAAACCGCGTTTAGAACGTGTTTACGATCTCGCGAGCTAAGGTGAGACAAGGCGAAAACCGCTGAGAAAGCGGAGTGTACACACGGTACATGAGCATTTCGAAGTGATTTCCAACGCCGTATCGCCGACGCGCAGCAGATCGTAAACAGGTTCTTAGACATCCTCTCGGCGGCGGCTAGTGCCCGCCGCCTTTTTTCATCTGCTTCCCCGCCTCGGCGCGTTGTCGCCTCACCGTCTTGGGGTCCGCGATCAAGGGCCGGTAAATCTCCACCCTATCGTGCTCGCGCAACGGCGCGTCGTCCTTGACCGCCTTGCCGAAGACGCCCAGCTTCAGGCTCTCCGTCTCCAGTTGCGGGAAGCGCGCCAGCAAACCCGACAACTCCGCCGCCTGGCGCGCGGTCGTTCCCGCCGCCACCTGCAAGACCACCAGCTCCTGACGCTCGGGCAAGGCCAACACCACTTCCACCTGCATCAGCTCAGTCATCGCCGTACACCTTGTCGGCTTCCTTGATGAAGGCGTCCACCAGGGTGCCGGAAATATGGCCGAACACCGGCCCGATGATCATCTCCAAAACCTTGCTGGAAAACTGGTAGCTGAGACGGAACTCCACTTTGCAGCCAATCTCGCCCAAGGGCTTGAAGTGCCAGCGCCCTTCCAAATGCTCGAACGGCCCGTCCACCAGTTCCATCAGGATGGCCTCGTCCGCCTGATTGGTGTTGCGGGTGGTGAAGTGCTGCTTCACCTTCAGGTAATCGATGTGCAGGCTGGCCACCACCTGATCGCCCTCGCGCGACAACACCTCGGCCTTGCCGCACCAGGGCAGGAACCGGCTGTAATGCTCGATATCGTCCACCAGCGCAAACATCTGCGCCGGCGTATGCGCCACCAACACGCTTTTTTCAACCACCTGCATCCATTGCTCGCTTATCGTCACCGCTGTCCCGTCTTTGCCACGGGAATCGTCAGCATCGGTAAAAACCTCAAGTTTAACAAAATCCGGCGCGCCCCACCCTGCCTCCCGTCAAAGCGCTGTATTTTCATGGCTTTGGCAAGCCGCCGGCTTCTGGTACAATGGAGGATTCATTCCACAGATTACTCCGATAGCCGACATGAGCATCATCCAGAACCGCAAGGCCTTCCACGACTACTTCATCGAGGAAAAGCTCGAAGCCGGGCTCGTGCTGGAAGGTTGGGAAGTCAAGGCCATCCGCGCCGGCCGCGTCCAGTTGAAGGAAAGCTACGTGGACTGGAAAAACGGCGCCTTCTGGCTGATCGGCTGCCACATCACGCCGCTGCAATCCGCTTCCACCCACGTCAAGGCCGACCCGGTGCGCCCGCGCAAACTGCTGCTGTCGCAAGAGCAGATCAACCGCTTCATCGGCAAGGTGGAACGCGCCGGCTACACCATGATGGCGCTGGACCTGCACTACACCCGCGGCAACATCAAGGTCGAAGTGGGGCTGGCCAAGGGCAAGAAGCTGCACGACAAGCGCGACACCGAAAAAGACCGCGAATGGCAGCGCGAAAAACAGCGCTTCATGAAAAACCAGCGTGGAGCCGCCTGATGAACCGCAGCGCGGCCCTGCCCATCGTGCTCATTTGCCTGGGATCGGTCTGGTTCCTGAAAAGCACCTCGCTGCTGCCCAACACCGCCACCTTGCTCTCTCTGTTGCTGGCCGCCGCGGGCGTTTTGCTCTTCGTCGTGGACGGCTTCAACAAATCCACCCTAGTCACCAGCCCGCTGCTGATCTACGCCGGCGGCGCCATCTACCTCTACGACGCGGTAGGCCTGCGCCCCAGCCATCTGCTGTCCTTCGGCATGATCCTCGCCGGCCTGCTGATGCTGCTGGCCCGCAGCGAACACGTGCCGGAGCGCAGCCGCAGATTCCGGCTGCCGTCTCGGGACGGCGAACAATGAAAGCAGGCCCGCGCCGCCGCGCGCCCAGCCGCCTGCGACACTATCTCAATCATCACGGCCGCACGGCCCACAACATTTCCTGAAGGATAGGCATGGACAAAGTCCTCATTCTCGATTTCGGCTCTCAGGTCACCCAACTGATTGCCCGCCGCGTACGCGAAGCTCACGTTTACTGTGAGCTTCATTCGTTTGACATGCCGCTGGAAGAAATCCGCGCCTTCGCGCCCAAAGCCATCATCCTCTCCGGCGGCCCCAACTCGGTGTACGAATCCGACTACCAGGCCGATCCGGCGCTGTTCGAACTCGGCGTTCCGGTGCTGGGCATCTGCTACGGCATGCAGTTCATGGCCCAGACCTTCGGCGGCAAAGTGGAAGCCGGCGACAAGCGCGAGTTCGGCTACGCCCAGATCAAGGCCCGCCATCACTCCAAACTGCTGGAAGGCCTGCAAGACCAGGTGGACGACGCCGGCAACGGCTTCCTCGACGTCTGGATGAGCCATGGCGACAAGGTCACCGGCCTGCCGCCGGGCTTCAACGTCATCGCCGAAACCCCGTCCTGCCCGATCGCAGCCATGGCCGACGAGAGCCGCGGCCTCTACGGCGTGCAGTTCCATCCGGAAGTGACCCACACCAAGCGCGGCACGGAAATGATCCATCGCTTCGTGCTGCACGTGGCCGGCTGCAAACCCAGCTGGACCATGCCCAACTACATCGACGAAGCGGTGAAGAAGATCCGCGAGCAAGTGGGCGACGAAGAAGTCATCCTCGGCCTGTCCGGCGGCGTGGACTCCTCGGTGGCCGCCGCGCTGATCCACCGCGCCATCGGCCCGCAACTGACCTGCGTCTTCGTCGATCACGGCCTGCTGCGCCTGAACGAAGGCAAGATGGTGATGGAAATGTTCGCGCAGAACCTGGGCGTGAAAGTGGTTCACGTGCAGGCGGAAGCCGACTTCATGAGCAAGCTCGCCGGCGAGAGCGACCCGGAGAAGAAGCGCAAGATCATCGGCGCGGAATTCATCGAGGTGTTCGACCGCGAATCCGGCAAGCTCAGCAACGCCAAATGGCTGGCCCAGGGCACCATCTACCCGGACGTGATCGAATCCGCCGGCGCCAAGACCAAGAAGGCCCACACCATCAAGAGCCACCACAATGTGGGCGGCCTGCCGGAAGACATGAACCTCAAGCTGCTGGAGCCGCTGCGCGAACTGTTCAAGGACGAAGTGCGCCAATTGGGCGTCGCGCTCGGCCTGCCGCACGACATGGTCTACCGCCACCCCTTCCCGGGCCCGGGCCTGGGCGTGCGCATCCTGGGCGAAGTGAAGAAAGAGTACGCTGATCTGCTGCGCCAGGCCGACGCCATCTTCATCGAAGAACTGCGCAACACCGTGGACGAGAAGAGCGGCAAGAACTGGTACGAACTGACCAGCCAGGCCTTCGCCGTGTTCCTGCCGGTGAAATCGGTGGGCGTGATGGGCGACGGCCGCACTTACGACTACGTCGTCGCGCTGCGCGCCGTGGTCACCAGCGACTTCATGACCGCTCACTGGGCGGAGCTGCCGTACAGCCTGCTGGGCCGCGCGTCCAACCGCATCATCAACGAGGTCAAGGGCATCAACCGCGTGGTGTACGACGTGTCCGGCAAGCCGCCGGCCACCATCGAGTGGGAATAAGCGCCCTCCTCTCAACCCCGGCAAACGCCGGGGTTTTTTCTTGTCCGCGCCCGGCGCAATTTATGCCGTTAAAATGCAATTGACTATCGCAACATTTCCCGACACGCGCTAAACTGGCGGCATGTTTGCCATACCGCCATATTCGCATTGCCTTAAGCAGATTCCAGCCCTGCGTCCAGCCCTTGCCGGCGCGCATTGAATCCGACTCCAGCCCCTCCTTCGCGCCACCGTCACCCAAACCGTCATGAACGCCATCGCCACGCCCGCCGCCGCACTTTCACGCTCCGACTACCGCACCCTGGGACTGGCCGCGCTGGGCGGCGCGCTCGAAATCTACGACTTCATCGTCTTCGCCTTCTTCGCCGCCACGCTCAGCCAATTGTTCTTCCCGCCGCAGATGCCGGAATGGCTGCGCCTGCTGCAAACCTTCGGCATCTTCGCCACCGGCTACCTGGCGCGCCCGCTGGGCGGCATCCTGATGGCCCACTTCGCCGACCGCCTGGGCCGCAAGCGCATGTTCAGCCTCAGCATGCTGATGATGGCCGGCCCCTGTCTGCTGATCGGCCTGCTGCCCACTTACGCCCAGATCGGCTATCTGGCGCCGCTGCTGCTGCTGTGCCTGCGGCTGCTGCAAGGCGCGGCGGTGGGCGGCGAGGTGCCCAGCGCCTGGACCTTTGTCGCCGAACACGCGCCGGCGCGCCATCGCGGCTACGCGCTGGGCCTGTTGCAAGCCGGCCTGACCATGGGCTATCTGCTGGGCGCGCTGACCGCCACCCTGCTGGCAGAAGTCTTCAGCCCTCAGCAAATGCAGGACTACGCCTGGCGGATTCCGTTCCTGCTCGGCGGCCCGCTCGGCCTGTTCGGCGTCTGGCTGCGCCGCTGGCTGAATGAAACGCCGGTATTCCTGTCCCTGCGCTCTCAGCGGCAGGAGCGCGCCTACCCGCTGCTGGAAGTGCTGCGCGCGCACCGGAGCACCCTGCTGCCGGCGGCGCTGCTGACCTGCGTGCTGACTTCGGCCGTGGTGATTCCGGTGGTGGTCACCCCCACCTTGCTGCAGCAGCACTTCGCCTGGCCGGCCAAGGACGCCTTCGCCCTGGGCAGCCTCGGCATCGTCTTCCTCAACATAGGCTGCGTGATCGCCGGCCGCGTCACCGACCGCGTCGGCCCGTTGCGCAGCCTGATCCTCTACAGCCTGTTGTTGCCCGTGGGCGTGGGCCTGCTCTACGCCAGCCTGATCGGCGGCTGGCGCTGGCCCGGCCTCGCCTACGCCGTCGCCGGTCTGTGCAGCGGCATCGTCGGCGTGGTGCCCTCGGCGATGATCAGTCTGTTTCCCGCCGACATCCGCGTCTCCGGCATCGCCGTCACCTACAACATCGCTTATTCGCTGTGGGCCAGCGCCGCGCCGCTGCTGCTGATCGCCGCCACGCCCTGGAGCCCCTGGATCTCGGCCCTGTTCAGCCTGGCCATGGGCGGCGTGGGCTTGTACGCGGCCAGCCGTTTCCGCGCGCCACGGCTTCCGCAGTGGGAAAACGTCGCCTACGGCCGGATTTGACGCAGGCGAAAGCGGTCAAATCCAGTGTTTGACGTCATTGGCCCAGCCTGATAGGTTCATGGTAGCCAGCTTGATTGCTGCACCGCGAGAGTCGTGCCTTCGCGGAATTCCCATTCATTTTCACCAGGAGATCTTTATGTCCAATGCCGCTGCAATCGCCAAGGAAAAAGAACAATTACTGGATGACGTGCGCCAGGTTCTGGTCAGCACCGAAGAGCTGATCGACGCCTCGCTGGACGACGGCAGCCAGAAAAGCAAGGAAATCCGCCAGCGCGTCAACGAAAAGCTGAAGCTCGCCAAGGCCAAGCTGCTGGACGCCGAGCAAGTGGTGGTCGGCAAGGCCAAGGTCGCCGCCAAAGCGACCGATCAATACGTGCATGAAAACCCGTGGAAATCCATCGGCATCGCCGCCGGCGTCGCCTTCCTGCTGGGCATGCTGGTTTCCCGCCGCTAAGGCATGCCGCAACGCCAATCTCCGCCCCGCCCCGGCAGCCTGCGCTCCTTCGCCGGCGGGGTGGCTTCCTTGCTGCTGACCCGGGCGGAACTGCTGTCGCTTGAAGCTCAGGAACTGAAAGACGACATCATCGGCAGCCTGTTCACCGGCATGCTGGCGCTGATCCTGATCGCCGTGGGCCTGATGGCGGGCCTGCTGCTGGTCTGGACGCTGACTCCGCCGACTCTGCGCGCCTGGGCGCTTGCCGCCTGCGCGCTGCTGTTCTGCGGCGCGGGCGCATGGCTGGCCTTCCGTCTGCGTCGACGGCTGCGCGAGCAAGGACCGGCCTTCGCCACCACATTGGAAGAAGTGCGCAAGGACTGGGCGGCCTTGGGCGGCGGAGACGCGCCGTGAACCCGAGAGACCGCGCCATCAAGAAACAATTGCTGGTGATGAAGGGCGAAGCGCTCAGGGTCAAGCTGCGCCTGGAGCTGGACACCCTGCGCCGCCATCCTCTCGGCGCCGCTGGAGAAGGCCTGAAAGCCTGGGGCCGGCACCGCGGGCTCGGCAAGATTCTGGCCGTGCTCGGCAGCCTGCTGCCGCCGGGCGGAAGGTTGCAATCCTGGCTGGGCACCGGCGCGCGGCTTTGGGCGCTGTGGCAGCTGGGACGCCGCTGGCTGCGCCGCTGATCAAGCCTGGACGTTCACGCCCCCGCCGGCTTCCGCCTCAAGGTGGACCTGGACGTCCATCTCCCCGTTCTCCGACACTTCCCCGGTCGCCAACATCTTCTCGATGCCGGCCATGTCCTTGTCCATCTCCTTCATCATTTTCCTGAGCTCTTGATCGGCCTGCAGTTGACGCGTCTGCTGCTTGAGCCAGTTTTGCAGCTGCTTCAACTTCATCATGATGTCCTGGATCACCCGGTCGCCCGCCACCGGATTGCCCCCGCCGGCGCGCGGCGTTGCGCCGTCGTCGCGCGCGGCCGCTCCCGCGCTTTTGTCGCCATTGGCCGCGGCCGCGTCGCCACGCGCGCCGGCGGCCGACACATCGCCTTCCCCATCCTTTGTCTGCCGCGTTTCGTCCTCGGCGGTTTGCGCCTTGGCTTCAATCTGCGCCTGGGCGGCGGCGCCGGAAACGTCTCCGCCGCCGCTGGTCGACTCCGGCGCGGCCTCGCTCGAAGCCGCCGCGCTTGCCGCCGCCGCCGCGTCGCCGCCTACGCTGATCGGCATCATCGAATCGGCGGCGTTCTGCGTCATGCTGGCCACCAGCTGCTTGAGCTCCTTGACCGCGCGCGCCAGCTCCGCCGCCAGCGCTTTCAGGCTGGCCTTGTCCCGGCCCGCCATCTGCGCCATCTGCAGCAACATATCCACCTTCTTTTTCAGCATCTCCTTCTGCATGCCATCCACTTCGGGCGAACGCTTGGGCAAGGGCCGCAAGGTCACCTTCAATTGCTGCATGAACTTGCCCAAGCTTTGCTGCAAGGAGGATTGCAACTGCTGACGCGCTTGTTGCGCCGGACCAGCCTGCAAGGAAGCCGTTGGAGCGGCGGTCTGGGCCGTTGCGGACTCGGCGGACGCAGCTGAAGCCGCTGGCGCGGCGCGACCGGCCGGCGGCTTGGATTGGGACAGCGCATAGGAGGCGGAATAGGGCTTTATCACGGGCATATAAGAAAAAACCTATGGTTATGACATTCTATCGGCCGTGCAGGGGATTTCTTTACGCTAAAATCGACATCATGCAAGACAAACCCGTCCCACCCGCTGAAACCATTGCGAGCCGCGCTCAGCTGGCCTCGCCCCCCTTGCCGCCCGCGGCCATCGCCTGGCTCGCCGAAATCGGCATTGTAGACGCCGACGCCCTGAGGCAACGCGGCCCGGTCCTGGCTTTCTTGCAATTGAAAAGCCGCGGACGCACCGCTACCCGAAAGCTGTTGTTCGCGCTGGAGGCCGCCTGCCGCGGCATTCATTGGAACCAACTCGGCGACGAAGCCAAAGACGCCTTGCTGCGGCAATTGGCCGCGCATCCGCCCGTGGCCGCCCCGCCGCCCGAGGCCGAGATCGCCCGTCATCTGGCGCTGGCTCTGGAGCTGGCCGCCCAGGCCGGTTCGGAGGGAGAGATTCCGGTGGGCGCCGTCGTCGTCCGGCAAGGCGAAGTGATAGGACGCGGCTACAATCAACCTATAGGCCGACGCGACCCCAGCGCCCACGCCGAGATCATGGCCCTGCGCGACGCCGCCGGCCTGCTGGGCAATTACCGCCTGGACGGCTGCGATCTGTACGTGACGCTGGAACCCTGTCTGATGTGCAGCGGCGCCATCATGCACGCCCGCATCGCCCGCGTGATTTACGGCGCGCCCGACGCCAAGACCGGGGCCGCCGGCAGCGTGCTGGACATTTTCGCCGACAGCCGCCTCAATCACCATGCCGCGGTGTTCGGCCAGCAACAGGCGGACGCCTGCGCGCAACCGTTGACGGCGTTTTTCCAAACCCGTCGGAAAGGCTGATGCCATGCTGCGACTGATGCTCGCCCTGTCCTTGAGCGCGTCCGCCTTCGCCGGCGACGCGGAAGACGACGCCGCGCTAGCGATGGACCCATTGGCGGCGGCGGCTTTCACGGTTCAGCAGCAGGCCGCCGCGCCCTTGCTGGACACCTCCCCCAATCCGCGCCATTACGGCGCGCCCTGGATTCTGGTCGGCGTGCGCAGCCAGACCCTGCGCCGCTACGACGGCTGGGGGCTGTTGCAACGCGAATATCAGGTGTCCACCGCGCGCAAGGGCGTGGGAGAAATCAGCGGCAGCTACCAGACCCCGCGCGGCTGGCACCGGGTCTGCGAACGCATCGGCGCCGGCGTGGAAGCCAACACCATTATTTTCCGCCGCAAAGTGACGCCCTGGAAGTACACGCCGGAACTGCACATCCAGTACCCGAACAAGGACTGGATCCTCACCCGCATTCTGTGGCTGTGCGGCGAAGAGCCCGGAAAGAACCAAGGCGGCGAAGTAGACAGTTATAATCGAGCCATTTACATCCACGGTGCCGGGGACCACGTGCCCTGGGGCACCCCCACCTCCCTCGGCTGCGTCCGCATGAAGAACCCGGACGTAATCGAACTATTCGACGCCACCGACAACGGCATTGATGTCCTGATTGATGAGAACGCCTGATGCACTCCGCGCTGACCCTGACCACGCCCGCCCTGCTGTTTCCCGCCATTTCCCTGCTGTTGCTGGCCTATACCAACCGTTTTCTCGGCCTGGCCGGCATCATTCGCAATCTGTACGAGGAGTACCGCGATAGCCAGGACCCCAAGATCCTGCGCCAGATCGGCAATCTGCGCACCCGCATCACCTTGATCAAATGGATGCAATGCCTGGGCATCGCCAGCCTGTTTCTATGCACGGTGGCGATGTTCCAGGTTTATACCGGCTGGCAGGCTTGGGGGGAGCTGACTTTCGGCATCAGCCTGCTGTGCATGATCTGCTCGCTGGCGGTGTCGCTGATCGAACTGCTGCGTTCGTCCGACGCGCTCAACATCCTGCTGTCCGATCTGCAAGCGGAATACGACAAGCGGCGCTGAAAGCCGGCCCGCCGCCGGCTACGCGCGGCGGGCGGTGCTGGATTGCTTGCGCCGGCAGATGGCGCAGAATCGGTTTTAGAACCCGTTACGCCGGGCGCCGCGCCACCAGCAGGCTCAGCGGCATGCTGACCCGGCACACCTGATCGCCATCGCCCCAGGCGCGGGCGATGCGGCTAGAGGCATCGTCCAGCACATGCTCGCCCAGGGTCTGTTTGCACAGCTTGCTGGCGGACAGCGTGTTGAGAAAGCCCAAGTATTGCTCCAGCGTCCAATCGCAATCAATCGCCAGATCCGGCGTTTCCAGCACAGGCAGCGGGCAGCCCGCCGTGCTGTAGCCGTCCCACAGTATCTGGCAGCGGCTGGACCAGAACGGTTCGATGATGGACGTCAAAATCGCCGCGGCGCGATCCACTTCGGGAGACACCCTGCATAGATGATAACCCCAGGCGGCGAACACGCCGCCCGGCTTGAGCACCCGTCCCACCTCCGGCCAGAACGACGGGAAATGAAACCAATGCAAAGCCTGCGACACCGTGATCAGATCGAAGGCGGCGTCGTCGAACGGCGTGACCTCGGCCGGACACTCGCGGTAATACACCTGATTATGCGCCTCGGCCTGACCCAGCTGCGCGGAGCTGATGTCCGTGGCGTCCACGCGCGCGAAACTGTCCCCCAACCTCACCGCGGTCTGACCGTTGCCGGTGGCGCAATCCCAGGCTCGCCCATATTCGGCGCACTGCGGCAATAGCCACTGATACAAGGCCTCCGGATACGCCGGACGAAACCGGGCGTATAAATCCGAATACAGGCTGAAAGTAGCAACGGAATTGGATAGCATGTTCGCTCTCTACAATTGCTGTAGCTTTCCATTAGATGACAGCCTAGACCGTCATGTCCATTCGTCATAACAGACGTTCACAATATATTTCAGCCCAGGCGCATTCTCAAGCCGCCCGCAATGCGGGCGGACTTCTGTCCATCGTGCCCGGCCACAAAAATGCTTATATCATAATCTGTCGGCAATCACCAGCCGTCGCGACGGCGTCCGGCTCCGGATTCGCAAAGCGAGCCAAGGGGAATCAAATAGGCGGGAAGGGGGAAAACCGGCAAGAGGCGCGCCGGAAACGCAAAAAAGCCCGCATAGCGGGCTGATTGCTGTTCTAAAGCGGGATTGTGGTGCCGGTAAGAGGAGTCGAACCCCCGACCTTCGCATTACGAATGCGCTGCTCTACCAACTGAGCTATACCGGCACATCACTCCGCCCTGAAGCAGAGCGCGTAATAATAAACAGTTTCCGCCGATTTGAAAAGGGGAGTCGGTCATTTCCAAATAACCGGCTTGATTCTTTAAAGTCCCCAATGCAAAAACCCTGAATTCAAATACTTGAATTCAGGGTTTTGAATCTGGTCGGAGTGAGAGGATTCGAACCTCCGGCCTCTACGTCCCGAACGTAGCGCTCTACCAGGCTAAGCTACACTCC
>NZ_JAMZGH010000036.1:0-40650 GCF_024158805.1 Chromobacterium sp. S0633
CGGCCGAGGCGGCGCAGCAGGCGGTGTCCGCCTGGCTGACGGAGGCGGAGGCGCCGCGGGCGCTGGTGATCAGCAACGGCCTGCTGCTGCTGGGGGCGATGCGCGCGGTGCGCGCGCTGGGCCTGGCCTTGCCGCGCCAGCTGGCGCTGGCCGGTTTCGACAACGACAGCTGGACCGAGCTGGCCGGTCCGGGGCTGACGGTGATCGAGCAGCCGGTGGACGAGATCGGCCGCGCGGCGATGGCGATGCTGCTGGAACGGCTGGAACAGCCGCAGCGGCCCACGCGCAAGGTGGTGCTGACCGGCCGTTTGGTGGTGCGGGGCTCCAGCCTGGCCGAGGGCTAGCCGCCGCGCTTGTGGCGGCGGCGAGACAGCCCCTGGCCCGGCGCGGAAGGCGGCCGTGGGTTTGATTTTTAATGTATTAAATATTGTGCCATGATTTGCCGATGCCGTTTCAGCCATCGCCGCCCAGCCGGGCGGCCGTCAGGAGGAGGCCCGCCATGGACACGCGTTACGCCGGGGACATTCATCTTTCCACACGCCAGGCGGCGGACGGCGACAAGCTGGATTTCTGGCTGAGCGAGGTGGACCGCCTCTTGGTCCGGGTGGAGTGCGACCGCCGTCCGGAAGAGCGGCTGGAGGCTTCGCTGGACTGGCAGGATTTCGGCCTGCTGCGCATGGCCACGATACGGGCCAACCAGCACGCGGTGACGCGCAGCGGGCATAGCCTGAGCCGGGACGGCCGGGACTCCATCTTCGCCTGTTTGATGCTGCAGGGGCAGGGCTTCAGCCATCAGGGCGTGGAGTGCGCCCGCCACGGCCCGGGCGATGTGGTGCTGTACGATACCGCCCGCCCTTACGGCCACGGCTTTCCGGCCGATATGGCGATGGCGGTGCTGGACATTCCGCGGTCCTTGTTCCAGGAGCAGGTGGGGGTGTGGAACGAGCGCGGCCTGGTGCGCATCGAGCGCGCCGCCGGCATGGACGCCTTGGCCGCCCATCGCCTGCTCAGCGGCGGCGAGGCCGCGCGGCGGCATCTGGCCAGCCAGTTGCTGGAATGGCTGCATTCCTTGTGGAGCGCGCGCCTGGGCCTGCCGGCCTCCCGTTCCACCTTGTGCAGCCTGTGGCGGGCCAAGGCTTATATCGAGCGGCATCTGGCCGAGGACGATCTGGATTGCGAGCGCATCAGCCGCGCGGTGGGCGTGTCCGCACGTCAGCTGGCCCGCATCTTCGAGCAGGAGGGCGAGTCGGTGACGCGCCACCTGTGGGGCCGCCGGCTGGAACGCTGCCGCGTGGACCTGGCCGATCCGGCCTTGCGCCATTTATCGGTGAGCGAGCTGGCTTTCCGCTGGGGCTTCAACCATATCGCCCATTTCTGTCGCAGCTATAAACGCCGTTACGGCGAAACGCCGAGTCATACTCGAGCCGAGGCCCTGGCCGCGCGCGTCCTTCCCAGACAACAAGACTGTCCTCATTAGGCAAATTTCGCGTTCTCCCCATCGTTAGAGTGGACGGGTCCGCAGCGCTTTCTGGCGCGGCGGACGCCCAACTAATAAAGAGGAGACACCATCATGCACACACGAATGGGCGGTTCGCCGCCGGGCGGCCGCGCGCGCGCCGCTGGCGAAAGAGAGGCCCGCCATGCGCCTCTCCTATGAAAACAAATTGTTGGCCATCCTGGCGCTGAGCTTCGGTTTCGTGTTTTTCGACCGGCTGGCGCTGTCCTTCCTGTTTCCCTTCATGGCGGCGGAACTGCGTTTGAGCCCCGCGCATCTGGGCATGCTGGCGTCGGCGCTGGCGCTGACCTGGTCGCTGTCCGGCCTGGGCCTGGGCGCATGGTCGGACCGGCGCGGCGCGAAGAAGCCGATGCTGGTGGCGGCGGTGCTGGCGTTTTCGCTGTTCTCCGCCGCTTCCGGCCTGGTGGCCGGCTTTCTGTCCTTGCTGCTGTTCCGCGCGCTGATGGGCGTGGCGGAAGGACCGGTGCTGCCCATTTCCCAATCCCTGCTGGCGGCGGGGTCCACGCCGGCGCGGCGCGGCTTCAATATGGGCATCGTCAACGGCTCCGCGCCGGGCTTGCTGGGCGCGGTGCTGGGGCCGCCGTTGCTGGTGGCGCTGGCCGAGGCCTACGGCTGGCGCGCGGCCTTCTATCTGTCCTGCCTGCCCGGCCTGCTGATCGCCTGGCTGGTGTGGCGGCATGTGCGCGAGCCGGCGCCCGCGCCGGCGCCGGCCGGCCGCGGCGGCGGCTTCGCTTCGTTGCTGGCCGAGCGCAACATCCTGCTGTGCGTGTTGATCGCCTGCAGCTACATCACCTGGTTCATCATCCTGATTTCCTTCACGCCCACCTTTCTGATCCAGGTCAAGGGCATGAGCCCGCAGGCGATGGGGGCGGTAATGAGCAGCCTGGGCTTCGCCTGGGTGGCGTGGGGCGGGCTGGTGCCGGCGATTTCGGACCGCATCGGCCGCAAGCCGGCCATGGTGGCGTTTTCCCTGATCGCCGCCTGCTGCCCGCTGGTGTTGCTGAACGTGGACCGCATGGTCTGGCTGTTGCCGCTGGTCTTCCTCACTTACACCGGCCTGGGTTGCTTCACCCTGTTCATGGCCACGATTCCGGCGGAGACGGTGTCGCCGCGGCGCATCGCCACCGCGCTGGGCATGATCATGGGGGTGGGCGAACTGGCGGGCGGTTTTGTCGCGCCCACGGTGGCCGGCTTCGCCGCGGACCGCTACGGCCTGTCCATCGTGATGTGGATCGCCATGGCCGGCGCGCTGCTGCCGGCCTTGCTGTCCTTGGGCCTGCGGGAAACCGCGCCGCTGCGGCTGAAGCCGGGCGGGGCCGCGCTGGAAGCCGACCGGGCACCGACCTGAGCCGCCATTCTCATTGCGCGTCCCGCTGCGCCGGGACGCCGCACTCCCTGACGGAGATCATCATGCACAAGACCTTGATCAAGGCGCTGGCCGGGCTGTCGGCGGCGCTGGCCTGCGCGACGGCTCAGGCCACCCAGTCCGGCGCGGACACCATAGGCGCCGGCGCCGAGGGTTTTCTCGCCGGCGCGCTGCCGCCGGCCGGCTGGTACGGCGTGTTCTATTACACCCATTACCAGGCGGACCGCTTCAACGACGACGCCGGCCGTTCCGCTGCGCCGGGCTTCAAGCTGAGCGCCGACGTGCTGGTGCCGCGGCTGCTGTATATGTCGGACCGGACGCTGTGGGGCGGGCGCTTGGGCGGCTTCGCGCTGGCGCCGCTGCCCAGGCTGAGCCTGGACGCCGGCGGCGCGCATGAGAGCCGCGGCGGCCTGGGCGACGCGGTGCTGGGGCCGGTGCTGGCCTGGGGCGACGCCGGGCCGCTGCACACGGCGCTGGCGGCCGACATCGTGCTGCCCACCGGCGACTACGACCGCAATCGGATGTTGAACCTGGGGGCCCATCATTATTCGCTGCGTCCGGTATTCGCCTTTTCCTATCTGCCGGCGTCCGGCTGGGAGCTGTCGTCCAAGATCAGCTACACCTTCAACGGCAAGAACCGCGATACCGATTACCAGTCCGGCCAGCTGTTCCACTTCGATTACTCGCTGAGCTACGCGGCCGGCCCGGCCTGGAGGCTGGGCTTGAACGGCTACTTCATCAAGCAGACCACGGACGATGTCCAGTACGGCCGGGCGGTGGCGGGCAACGGTTTTCGCGGCCAGGCTTTCGCCATCGGTCCGGCGCTGCGCTACCAGTTCGACAAGGCCGGTCTGGAATTGAGGTGGTTGAAGGAGTTCGATGTGCGCAACCGGCCCGAGGGCAGCGCAGTCTGGGCCAAGCTGGTGCTGCCGCTGTAGCGGGCGGACATGGGGCTTGCAAACACGGCCGGGCGCTTGCGTCCGGCTTTTTTCTTGGCGGAGCCGCGCTCCCGCGCGCGCTCGTTTTCATTTTCCTCTCTTGCTTCTTCTTTCTTCACCGCGCCGTCATCGAGATGCCGCATGATTGGAATTCTTGTGCAATCCAGTGCGCTTCCCATTCCGCGACGCAGTCCGGATGACCGCTGCCCGCCGCAGGCCTGGCGGTCCCAAATTCGTCATGGCGGGCAAGTTGATCGCTTATTGCGCATCTCCCCGCAGCTTGTCGCTGAGTTGGAAAGAAAATCCATGAGTAAGCTTGATCCACGCCATCACAGACAGGGATGGGAAATCGCGCTGATTTTAGTCACCGCCTTATGGGGGTGGTCCTTTGTCGCTATTCACGATGCGCTGAACGATCTAAGCGACTCGGCGTTTAACGCCTACCGTTTTCTCATCGCCGCGCTGGCGATGTGGATCGTGGTGCGGGTCAAAGGGAGTCGATTCTCGCGGCAGGATGTTTTCGGAGGCGTCGCCGCTGGCGTCGCGCTATATCTGGCCTTCTTTTTTCAAACCAAGGGCTTGGCTTACACCACCGCTTCCAATGCCAGTTTCATTACGGGCTTGGCCGTTGTCTTTACTCCGCTGTTTGCTTATTGGCTGTTAAAGGTGCGCCCGGAAAAACGTCAGCTATTCGGCGCAGCCACGGCGACGATTGGGCTTGCTTTGCTGACCTTGAAAAATCTGGCCATTCATTGGGGAGATATGCTGGTTGTGCTCTGTGCGGCTTCCTTCGCTTTGCACATTGTTGTTTTGTCCAAGGTCAGCAAGACAGCGCGGGTATTGAACATCGCCTTTGTCCAGGTCGCGGTCGTGGGGGGCTTGTCCTTGCTGCAGTCATTGGCTTTGAATGAGTTCTCGCTTCCCTTTCGAAGCGAGACGATGACGGCGATTCTTATCATCGCCCTATTGGGAACGGCAGTAGGTTTTTATGTGCAGACCCGGGCCCAAGTGGCCTCTTCGCCCAATCGAATCGCATTGATCATTGTGCTGGAACCGCTGTTTGGCGGTGTTTTTGCTTATTTCCTGGCCGGCGACCGCTTGTCGCCTCTGAATTTACTGGGGGCCGGGCTGATTATTCTGGGCATGCTGATCACGGAATTTCATTTGAAGGCAAGCCGCGCCGGAGCGGATTAACCCTTCGCCGCGGGTTTTGACGCCGCGGCCATGGCGGGCCGCATCTTGCGCGGCTTGGATGTTTCCATCCCCGCCGTCGCAGGATCTTGAAACGCAGGGGGGCGGCGCTTACTGGCCGCTGAGCATGAATTCCGCGCAGCGCTCGGCGATCATCACCACCGGCGCGTTGGTGTTGCCGGAGACGATGGCGGGCATCACCGAGGCGTCGCAGACGCGCAGGCCGGCCACGCCCTTGACGCGCAGCCTCGGGTCCACCACCGCGTCGGCGTCGGCGCCCATGCGGCAGGTGCCGGCCGGGTGGTAGACGGTCTTGGCGAACTGGCGGATGTGTTGTTCCAGCAGCGCGTCGTCGGCGTCTTCGGCCGGCGAGGGCAGCAGTTCTTCGGCGATCAGCCGGCGCATGGACGGCGCCCGCAGGACGCGGCGCGCCAGCTTGACGCCGCGCAGCAGGCCGGCGAGGTCCTCGGCCTCGCGCAGGGCGCCGCTGTCGAAGCGCAGCGGCGCGGCCGGGTCGGCGGAGGCCAGCGCGACGCTGCCGCGCGACTTGGGACGCAGCAGGCAGGGATTGATGGAAATGCCGTGGCCGGGCAAGGGCTCGCGGTCGACGTCGCCCACCAGGGTGGGCAGCACGTGGAACTGGATGTCCGGCCGGCCGCCGCCGGCGGTGTCGACGAAAGCGCCGGACTCCACCACATTGGAGCTCAGCAAGCCGGTGCGGAACAGCTGCCATTGCAGGCCGTGGCGCAGCGCGGCCAGGCCGCGGTCCTGGCCCAGCAGGCTGATGGGCGCGCGGGCGCGACCGTAGACCGACACTTCCAGATGGTCCTGGTAGTTGGCGCCCACTTGCGGCGCGTCGCGCAGCACGGCGACGCCGTGTTCGCGCAGCTGCGCCGCCGGGCCGATGCCGGACAGCATCAGCAGCTTGGGGCTGGACAGCGCGCCGGCGCAGAGCACGATTTCCGCCGCGGCGCGCGCGCGCTGGACGCCGCCGGCGTCGCGCCATTCCACCTGACAGGCGCGGCCGCCGTCGAACCCGATTTTTTGCACATAGCAGCCGGTGCGCAGGTCCAGCTTGGGGTCTTGGCGGACCGCGGCCAGATAGGTGGCGGCGGTGCTGCCGCGCTGTCCGTCGAAGGTGGTGGTGTGGTAGAAGCCGACGCCGGCCTGTTCGCGGCCGTTGAAGTCGTCGTTGTAGGCCAGGCCGGCTTCCTGCGCGCCCTGGACGAAGGCCAGGCTCAGCGGATGGCGGTAGCGGGTGTCGCTGACTTTCAGCGGCCCGTCCACGCCGTGGTAGGGCTCGGACAAGCGCATATGGCTTTCCGCCTTCTTGAAGGCGGGCAGCACTTGCGACCATTCCCAGCCCGCGCAGCCCAGGGCGGCCCAGTCGTCGTAGTCGGCGGCCTGGCCGCGGATATAGACCATGGCGTTGACCGAGCTGCCGCCGCCCAGGGTGCGGCCCTGCGGGACGAAGATGCGTCTGCCGGCGGCTTCCGGCTGCGGTTCGCTGCGGTAGGTGACGGTGCGTTCGCTGCCCAGCACCTTGATGAAGGCGGCCGGCATGCGGATGTAGGGGTTGTCGTCCGGCAGGCCGTCTTCCAGCAGCAGCACGCGCTTGCCGGCCTGGATCAGCCTGTGGGTCAGCACGCAGCCGGCGGAGCCGGCTCCGATCAGGATGTAGTCGTAGTCGCGCATGGCGTCTCCCTTGTGGTCGCGCCGCCCTTGGACTGTTTGAGGATGGGCGGTCGCTCCAGCATAGGGCGGCCGCGCGCGGCGGCCTTGACCCGGCGCGCCCCGGACCTTGACCGCCGCGGACGCGGCGACGGGAGGCGGGCTCAGCCCTGGCGGATCAGCGCGCGCAGCACGCGCTTGCAGGCGGCCAGATCCTGTTCGTCCAGGCCGGACTGAATCTCCCGCTGCTGCTGGCCGGCGATGCGCCACAGCGTGGCGGCCTGCTCGCGGCCGGCCTCGCTGAGGCGGCAGCCGGCGGCGTCGCGGCTCAGCAGCCCCTTGCGGCGCAGCTCGGCCTCGGCCAGTTCTATCGCCTCCGGCGGCATCGCCGTCTCGCGTTGCAGCGCGCAGGCATCCTGTTCCGCTTGCTGTTCCAGCACCAGCAGCAGCCGCGCTTCGCCGCCGCTCAGCCCGGTGGCGAGCTGGCGCGGCCGGTAGCTGGCCTGGTAGGCCTGCAGCGCCTGGGTCAGCAGATAGAGCAGATTGTCGCCCAGCCAGCCGGGCAGCGGTTCCGCGGCGGCGGCCGGGCGGGCGCGCGGCAGCGCGGCGGCGTACACACCCTGGTGGTAGAGCAGCGGCGCGGCGCCGCAGTCGTCGAAGGTTTCGACCAGGCCGAGCAGAATCCAGTGGTCGCCGCCGTCCAGCTTTTGATGCAGGCGGCAATGGAAGCGGGCGGCGCAGCCGTCCAGCAAGGGCGCGCCGCCAAGGCCGGTTTCCGGCGTCAGGCCGGCGAATTTGTCGGCGCCGGGGCGGGCGAAGCGGTTGGACAGCTCGATCTGGTCGGCGGCCAGCACATGGACGATGAAGTGGCCGGCCTGTTCGAACACCGCGTTGCTGGCGGAGCGCTTGTCCAGGCTCCACAGCACCAGCGGCGGGTCCAGCGAGACGGAGTTGAAGCTGTTGGCGGTGACGCCGGCGCGTTCGCCGTCCGGCGCGGTCGCGGTGACGACGGTGACGCCGGTGGCGAAGTTGCCGAGCGCGCGGCGCAGCGCGCGCGCGTCATGGGCAGGGGCGGGTGCGTTCATGGCGTGTCCTCGGGGCCGTCCGGCGCGGGGCCGGCGCGGCGCGGGTGGGAGGGGCTAATGTCGGTAGAGCCTGTTCGCGATTTCGCGGGCGGGAACGGGGCAGGGCGAAAACCACTGGGACAGCGGCTTTGCTCATACGGCGCATGAACGTTTCGAAGCGGCGTTCACCCTGTCGGGCCTCAGCGAAGATCGTAAACGGCTCGTCTAGACCATGGCGGGGTCCGGCTCCAGCCCCAGCAGCGAACGGCCCAGAATCTGGGCGCAGACGTCGTAGTCGGTGTAGGCGTGGGCGCCGGTCATGTGCGAGTCGCGGAACAGCCGCTGCGCCTCGTTTTCCAGCCGCCAGCAATTGCCGCCCATGGATTCGAACAAGCGGTCCACCGCCTGGATGCACATTTTCACCGCGTAAGCCTGATTGGTGCGCCAGAAAGCCAGCGTTTCCGCCGTGGGATAGCGTTTGGCCGCGCCGTGCTCGGCGTGCTCGCGCCAGCTGGCTTCCAGCAAGGCGCGCGCGGCCAGCACTTGGTGGGTGGATTCGGCCAGCCGCATATAGGCGGGCAGCGCCGCGCCCACCTGGGCGCCGGTATAGGCGCGGATGCGGTTGCGGCTGCGCTCCTTGAACACTTGCAGCATGCGCTCGGCCACGCCCAGGCTGATGGCGGCGAAGCCGCTGGCGAAGTAGGGCCGGTAAGGCGCGTAGAAGATCTTGCTGTCCGGGTACAGGCCGAAGCCGGCGGAGCGGCCTTCCATCATGTCCTTGGCCGCTTCGATCCGGTGTTCCGGCACGAAGACCTTGTCCACCAGCAGGGTCTTGGTGCCGCTGCCCTGCATGCCGGCGGCGCGCCAGTCGTCGCGGATTTGGTAATCGGCGCGCGGCACCACGCCGAAGCAGTATTGCGGCTCGCCGTCCGGGCCGGGGCGGCGGAAGCCCAGGATCGCCCATTCGGCGTGGTCGCAGCCGCTGCTCCAGCCCATTTCTCCGCTGAGCAGCACGCCGCCGTCCGCGGCCTCGGCCCGGCCCAGCGGCGCAATGCTGCTGCTGGCGGTGGCGTCCGGCGCGCCGCCCCAGACTTCCTCTTGCAGCCGGGCGGAGAACAGCGCGATCTGATGGCTGTGGGTGGCCAGCAGGCTGGCGGCCCAGGCGGTGCTGGCGCAGGCGCCGGCCAGCGCCGCCACGCAATCGGCGAATTCGGGCAGGCTGATTTCCAGGCCGCCGTAGGGCTTGGGCTGAAAGGCGCGATGAAAGCCCACGCTTTTCAAGAGGGCGATGTTTTCCGCCGGCACGGTGCGTTCGCGTTCCGCCCGCTCCGCGTTGGCGGCGATGGCGGGCAGGATGGGGAGCAGGGTTTCCAGCAAGGGGTTGGGGTGGCGCATGGAGGTCTCCTTTGTGCTTGATGGCGCTGAAGCGGCCCGCCTTTGGCGGCGGGCGTTTCAATAATGAATACATTCAGCGAATTTGCATTATGGATAGCGACACCACGCACTGGAATGCATCTTCCAAGCTGTCTTAGGTACTTTTCATGGCGCTTCAGCATGAACGGCGGCGACGACGGGCCGGCGCCAGCGTATCGGCGACGCGGCTTGCTCGGCCTCGTGCTCCGGCCCCAGCGGGATGTCGCGGCGGTCGCGCAGCAAGAGCGCGGAGGCGAGGCCGATCAGCGTCATGCCGCTCAGATAGGCGGTCACCGCGGCGGTGGAGCCGGTCTGGGCGATCAAGGCCTTGGCGATCATCGGCGCGAAGGCGCCGCCGAGGATGGCGCCCAGCGCGTAGGAAATGGAGACGCCGGAGAAGCGCACCGAGGCGGGGAAGAGCTCGGCGTAGAAGGCCGATTGCGCGCCGTACGTCAGGCCGGTGCCCACCGACAGCAGGCACAGCGCCAGCAGCACCGCCGGCAGGCTGGCGCTATTGATCAGCGGGAACAGCGTCAGCACGCCGGCCAGCTGCACGCCGAAGCCGATCAGGTAGACGCTGCGGCGGCCGATATGGTCCGACCAGACGCCGGCCAGCCAGGTGAAGGCCATCCAGCAGGCGGAGGCGAAGGCGACGGCGAGCAGTACCGGGGTGCGCTCCATGCGCAGCGCGCCGGCGGGGTCGGTGGTGTAGTTCTGGATGAAGCCGCCGGTGGTCATGTAACCGACGGCGCTGTTGCCGGCGAAGAGCAGCGCGGCCAGCAGCACCAGCGGCGCGTGGCGGCGGAACAGGTCCAGCACCGGGGTGCGCGATCCGGCCTTGCGCGCCTTGATCTCCTCGAAGACCGGGCTTTCCTCCACCGAGCGGCGCACCCATTGGCCGATGAACAGCAGCACGACGCTGAGCAGGAAGGGCACGCGCCAGCCCCATTCCAGGAAGGCGTCGCCGGGGGAGACCACGCCGCTCATCAGCGCGAACACGCCGGAGGCCAGCAGCAGGCCCAGCGGCACGCCTATCTGCGGGAAGGCGCCGTAGCGGCCGCGCTGGCCGCGCGGCGCGTGCTCCACCGCCATCAGCACCGCGCCGCCCCATTCGCCGCCGGCGGAAATGCCTTGCAGCACGCGCAGCAGGATCAGGGCCAGCGGCGCCAGCAGGCCGGCGGATTCATAAGTGGGCAACAGGCCGATCAGCGCGGTGGAGGCGCCCATCAGCACCAGGGTCAGCACCAGCATCGCGCGCCGGCCCAGGCGGTCGCCGTAGTGGCCGGCGAGAAAGGCGCCCAGCGGCCGAAACAGAAAGCTGACGCCGACCGAGGCGAAGGCGATCAGGGTGGCGAAGCGGTCGCCGGCCGGAGCGAAGAACAGTTTGTTGAACACCAGGCCGGCGGCGCTGGCGTAGATGAAGAAGTCGTACCACTCGATGGCGGTGCCGATCACGGTGGCGTAGGCGACTTTGCGCGCGTGGGCGCTTGCGGCGGCGGGGGTGTGGCTCATCTTGCGTTCTCCTCGGGGGTGGGGCCGGGATCGGCTCCGGGCGGCGCCTTGTTCTTGTGTGGTCGCCGCGGGTCAGTCAGTAGGCGGATGGCGTCGGCGGCCGGCCGGGCGCTTCGTCGCGAAAGGCCGCCGCCAGCGCTTCGGCGCGGCGCGCCAGCAAGGTGGTGTCGACGCCGACGGCGACGAAGCCCGCGCCCAGCGCCAACAGCCGGCGCGCTTCGGCCTCGTCGGCCATCAGGATGCCGGCGGCCTTGCCCTGGGCGCGGATGCGGCGGATGGCGTCGTCCATCGCCGCGCGCACTTCAGGGTGGTCGGGCCGGCCCGGATGGCCCATGTCGGCGGCCAGGTCGGCCGGGCCGATGAAGACGCCGTCCACGCCGTCGGTGGCGGCGATGCCTTCCAGCGCGGCCAGGGCCTGGCGGGTTTCCACCTGGGCCAGCACGCAGATTTCATCGTCGGCCCGCGTCAGGTAATCCGGCACGCGGTTCCAACGCGAGGCGCGCGCCAGCGCGCTGCCCACGCCGCGGACGCCGCGCGGCGGATAGCGGGTGGCGGCCACCGCCCGCGCCGCCTCGTCGGCGTTCTGCACCATGGGCAGCATCAGCGTTTGCGCGCCGATGTCCAGCAACTGCTTGATGCGCACCGGGTCGTTGCTGGCGGCGCGCACCACCGGGTGGCTGGGATAGGGCGCGACGGCCTGCAGTTGCAGCAGCACGTCCCTGAGTTCGTTGGGCGCGTGTTCGCCGTCTATCAGCAGCCAGTCGAAGCCGGCGCCGGCCAGCAGTTCGGCGCTGTAGGGGCTGGCCAGGCCCAGCCACAGGCCGATCTGGCGGCGGCCGTCGCGCAGCGCGGCCTTGAAGGGGTTGGCGGGAAGTTGCATGGAGGTTCCTCGAGCGGGTTCAGACGAAGCGGCAGCTGATCGCGCCCAGCGGGCCGTAGTCGACGTGGAAGGTGTCGCCGGCGCGCGCCGGCACCGGCCGGGTGAAGGAACCGGCCAGGATCACCTGGCCGGCCTTGAGCTCCACGTCGAAAGGCGAGAGCTTGTTGGCCAGCCAGGCCACGCCGTTGGCCGGGTGGTTGAGCACGGCGGCGGCGACGCCGGATTCCTCGATCACGCCGTTGCGGTACATCAGCGCGGCCACCCAGCGCAGGTCCAGCTCGCGCGGGCGCACCGGCCGGCCGCCCAGCACCACGCCGGCGTTGGCGGCGTTGTCCGCTATGGTGTCGAACACCTTGCGCGGACGCTGGCTGTCCGGGTCTATGGACTGGCTGCGCGCGTCGATGATTTCCAGCGCCGGGATCACGTAATCGGCGGCGTCGTAGACGTCGAACAAGGTGGCGCCGGGGCCGGACAGCGGCCGGCCCAGCACGAAGGCCAGCTCCACTTCCACCCGCGGCACGATGAAGCGCGACACCGGGATGTCGGCGCCGTCGTTGAAGAACATATCGTCCAGCAGCGCGCCGTAGTCCGGCTCGTTGATCTGCGAGGACATCTGCATCGCGCGCGAGGTCAGGCCTATCTTGTGGCCCTTGAGGCGGCGTCCCTCCGCCAGCTTCATCTCCACCCAGCAGCGCTGGATGGCGTAAGCGTCCTCTATGGTGATCTCGGGGTGGTCCAGCGAGAGCTGGCGGATCTGCCGGCGTTCGCGCTCGGCGTCGTGCAGGCGGCGCGCGGCGCCGCGAATCAGGTCGGGGCTGAGCATGGAGTCTTTCATGGTGGTCGCTGAGCTTCGTGATCGGTTTCGGCCGTTTCAGCCCGGCGGGCTGAAGCGTTGATGCACGTTGTTGCGCTTGAAGTTGAGGGTGGCGGACAGTTCGGTCAGTTCGAAGCTGAGCGCCAGATAGCGTTGGGCGAGCAGCGGTTCGAAGTGGCGCTGGATCAGCGCGAACAGCTGTTCGGCGGTGGCGCGGCGATCGGCCTCGCTGCGGCCGCTGCCGATCTGCAAAGTGCAGTGGACGAAGGCGTAGTCGGCCTCGCCGTCCGCCATGCGCCAGGTGTCCAGCCAGTGGGCGCGGCTGCGGATGCCGGCCAGCGGAAACAGGCCGCTGGCGGCCAGACAGTCGTGCACCTGGCGGAACAGCTCCGGCAGATCGGCCTGCGCGCGCAGATTGTCGGTGCACTCAGCGATGAAGTGCGGCATGGCGCTCTCCCAGCGGTTCCACCGGCAGCACCGCGTTGATCTGGCCGGTGCCGGAACTGCCGAAATAGGGGGTGATGATTTCCGCGCGGCCGCGGTAATCGCCCCAGCCCAGCGCGCCCAGCAGCATGGCGGTGTCGTGCATGAAGCCTTCGCCGTGACACTTCTCGGCGTACTCCGGCAGCATGTCGCAGAAGGTTTTCCAATCGCCGTCCAGCCACATGGCGATGACCTCCTGGTCCATGCTTTCCAGGAAGGGGCTCCAGGCCTTGTGCAGGAATTGATCCGCGGTGCCGTTCTGGGCGAAACGGTGGGACAGCGAGCCGCTGGCGAAGAAGGCGACGCGGCCGTCGTAATCGCGCTCCACCGCCTCGCGCATCGCCGCGCCCAGCCGCGCGCTGTCGGCCAGATCGTGCACCGTGCACAGCGCGGCCACCGACACCACTTTGAAACGCCGGTCGGCGTTCATATAGCGCATCGGCACCAGGGTGCCGTACTCCAGCGGCAGCGTGGTGGCGTCGTGGGCGCGGGTATGCACGCCGGCGGCGGTGGCCGCCTCGGCCAGCAGCTTGCCCAGCGCGGGGTTGCCCGGATAGGCGTAGGGCATGTTCTTGATGAAGTGCGGCAGCTCGTTGCTGGTGTACACGCCTTCGAAAGCCGGCGCGCAGTTGACGTGGTAGCCGGAATTGACCAGCCAGTGGGTGTCGAACACCACGATGGTGTCCACGTCCAGTTCGCGGCAGCGGCGGCTGATTTCCTTGTGGCCGTCTATGGCGGCCTGGCGGCAGCCTTGATGCGGGCCGGGCAGTTCCGACAGATACATGGACGGCACGTGCGTGATCTTGGCCGCCAGGGCTAGGGTTCCCATTGCGTTCTCCTCGGTGCGACTGGGCCGCGGGGCCGGCGCAGTCTTGCTGCTTGGATCGGTGTCGCACCGGGGCCGGCCGTCTGCGCGGCCTGGGCCCCGGCGGCGCCTCAGGCTTGTTCCACGCCCCAGCGCGGGATGAAGTGGCCGCCCATGGAGACGCAGACGTTTTTCACCTCGGCAAAGGCTTCAAAGCTGTATTCGCCGCCCTCGCGGCCAACGCCGGAGGCCTTGACGCCGCCGAAGGGCTGGCGCAGATCGCGGACGTTCTGGCTGTTGACGAAGACCATGCCGGCCTCGATGCCGCGCGCCAGCCGGTGGGCCTTGCCGATGTCCTGGGTCCAGATATAGGAGGCCAGGCCGTAATCGACGTCGTTGGCCAGACGCAGCGCGTCGGCCTCGTCGCTGAAGCGCAGCAGGCAGGCCACCGGGCCGAAGATTTCCTCCTGGGCGATGCGCATGCGGTTGTCGACGTCGGCGAAGACGGTGGGGCGGATGAAGTGGCCGGAGGCCAGCGATTCGGGCAGGTCGGCCGGACGTTCCAGGCCGCCGGCCACCAGCCGCGCGCCTTCTTCCAGACCGATGCGGATATAGCCGGTGACCTTGTCGTAATGCTGGCGGGTGATCATCGAACCCACCTGGGTGTTGGGGTCCTGCGGGTCGCCGACGATCAAGCGCTGAGCGCGGGCGGCGAATTCCGCGACGAAGCGGTCGTAGATGCCGTTCTGCACGAAGATGCGGCTGCCGGCGGTGCAGCGTTCGCCGTTGAGGGAGAAAATGGTGAACAGCGCGGCGTCCAGCGCGCGATCGAAGTCGGCGTCGTCGAACACCAGCACCGGCGATTTGCCGCCCAGCTCCATCGAGTACTTCTTCAGCCCGGCGTTCTGCATGATGCGCCGTCCGGTGGCGGTGCCGCCGGTGAAGGACACCGCGCGCACGTCCGGATGGCTGACCAGGGCTTCGCCGGCGCTGGCGCCGTAGCCCTGCACCACGTTGAACACGCCAGGCGGAATGCCGGCCTCCAGCGCCAGCCGGCCCAGTTCGTTGGCGGTCAGCGGCGACAGCTCGGACATCTTCAGCACCGCGGTATTGCCCAGCGCCAGGCAGGGCGCGGTCTTCCAGGTGGCGGTCATGAAGGGCACGTTCCACGGCGACACCAGCGCGCACACGCCCACCGGCTGGTACAGCGTGTAGTTGAGCATCTGCTCGTCCACCGGGTAGCTGTGGCCGTTCATCCGGGTGCAGACTTCGGCGAAAAAGTCGAAGTTGTGCGAGGCGCGCGGGATCAGCACATTGCGGGTCTGGTGGATGGGCAGGCCGGTGTCCAGCGTTTCCAGTTCCGCCAGCCGCGGCACATCGCGCTGGATCAATTCGCCCAGCCGGCGCATCAGCCGCGCGCGCTCCTTGGCAGGGGTGGCCGCCCACTTGGGAAAAGCCGCCTTGGCGGCGGCCACCGCCAGATTGATTTCCTCGGCGCCGCCGGCCGCCACTTCGCCCAGCGCTTCGCCGGTGGCCGGGTTGTAGTTGACGAAGCTGTCTTGGCTGGCCACTTCGCGGCCGTCTATCCAGTGTTTGATCATGGGGTTTCCTTTTCCGCGTTCCGGCGCGCGAGCCAGTCCGCTTCGCTGATGATCTGGTTGAGCAGCCGTCCGACGCCCTCGACCTCTACGACGACTTCGTCGCCGGGGCGCACGTCGGACAGGCCTTGCGGGGTGCCGGTGGCGATCATGTCGCCCGCTTGCAGCGTCATGAAGGCGGACAGGTATTCGATCAGATGGGGGATGTCGAACACCATGTCGCGGGTATTGCCGCTTTGGACGCGGCGGCCGTTGACATAGGTGGCCAGCTCCAGGCTGTGCGGGTCCGCCACCTCGTCGCGGTCTACCAGCCACGGGCCTATCGGGGTCAGGCCGTCGCGGTTTTTCACCCGCAGATTGGGCCGGTAGTAGTTTTCCAGGTAGTCGCGCACCGCGTAGTCGTTGCACACGGTGTAGCCGGCGACGTAGTCCATCGCCTGGGCGCGCTTCACCTTGCGCGCGGTCTTGCCGATCACCGCCACCAGTTCGCACTCGTAATGCATATATTCAACATTGTCCGGCCGCATCGATTGCCGGCGATGGCCGGTCAGCGCGGCGGCCGTCTTCAGGAACACCAGCGGTTCGCTGGGCGGCTTGAAATCCAGCTCGGCGGCGTGGTCGGCGTAGTTGAGGCCCAGCGCGAACAGGGTGCCCTGGCAGGGCGGCAGCCATTCCGCCTCGGTTTCGTCCAGGCGGCGGCCGTCCGGCAGCAAGAGCGCGCCATCGGCGTCGGCCTGCGCGCGCCAGGTTCGGCCCTGATAACGGATGCGGGCGTGTCTCATTGCATGTCCTCCTCGGCCGCGACGATGTTTTCCAGGCGGCCGATGCCGTCTATCTCCACCGCCACGGCGTCGCCCGGCCGCAGCCGCGCGCCGCGCGGCGGCGTGGCCACGATCAGCAGGTCGCCGGCGTAGAGGGTGAGGAACTGGCTGACGTCGGCGATCAACTGGGCGACGCCGCGCAGCCAGTCGGCGCTGTCGTTGGTTTCGGCCAGCGCGCCGTTGACGTAGGTGCGCACCTGCACCCGTTGCGGGTCGATCGCGTCGGGGCCGGCCTCCGGGCCGACGGGGCAGAAGCCGTCGCGGCATTTGGCCTGGATCGCCGGACGGTAGAAGCTGGTTTCCGCCAGGCTGACCTCGTTGACCACCGCATAGCCGCCAACGTGGGACAGCGCGTCGGCCGCGCTGACGCGGCAGGCGTCGCGGCCGATGCGCACGCCCAGCGCGCCGCCGGCGTAGACGGCGTCCGCGTCGGCGGGAAAGGGGATGGGCGCGCCGGCGACGCTGACGGTGTTGCGCGGTTTGACGAACAAGACCGGCGCTTGCGGCGGGCGCTGATAGGGCGCTTGTTCGAACTCCGCCGCCAGCGCCGCCTGCAAACGACGGTGGTTGAGCGCCGCGCCGTAGATGGCCGCCGGCCGCTCCGTCGCGGCGTCTAGGACCAGACTCATGCTTAACTCCTTGTTATTGAATGAATCGCCGTTGTTCAAATATTCATTAACATGTTAAAGTTTATAACGATGACGGCGGCCCGCTGTCAATGTTTATCCATGCTGCGTTGCGGGTAATATCGTCAAAAGCCGCGTTTGCGCGGCGGCGGCCCGGGCCGCCGATCCGGCGCGAAAGCCTGAGCGGTGGCCTTTTGGCGAGAGCGGAGGGCGAGGGCGGCCGACTATGGCGAAAATGTCACAAGGGAGGGGCGGCGATGAGCAGAATCCCGCGCGGTCTGGGCGCGCGCATACCCAATATCGACATCGGCAAGGCTTACGACAGCCCCTACGAGTCCGTCGACATCCATTGCGAATCCTTTGGCCGGCTGGCGGCCTTCTTCGGCCGCAATATGCCGGTGCATCGGCACGACCGCTTTTTGCAATTGCACTATCTCGCCAGCGGCGACATCCGTCTGCAACTGGAGGAAGACCATTACCAGGCGCGCGCCCCGCTCTTGTTCCTGACCCCGCCGACGGTGCCGCACGCCTTCATCACCGGGCCGGAGGCCGACGGCCATGTGCTGACCTTGCGCCAGGAGCTGGCGCGCGGCTGGCTGGCGGAGGCGGGGCCGGACGCCTTGAGCGCGCCGTTCTGCGTGGAGCTGACCGAGGTGCCGGCGGAATGGGCCGATATGGCGCGGCGCCTGCCCGAGCGGCTGGCGCAGTTGCAGCGGGAGAGCGAGGTGCCGGCGCCGGGCGCGGAGCTGGCGCGGCAAGCCCTGGCCCAGCTGGTGCTGGTGGACGTGCTGCGGCTGTCCGGCCTGCCGGGACCGCGCCGCGGGCCGCGGCGCGACGAGTGGCGGCTCTACCATCGCTTCAACGGCTTGATAGAAGCGCATTACCGCGAACACTGGAGCCTGGACCGCTACGCGGCCGAGCTGGGGGTCAGCGAGGCGCGGCTCAACGATGTGTGCCGCCGGCTGGCGGACCTGCCGTCCAAGCGGCTGGCGCACGATAGGCTGTTGCAGGAGGCCAAGCGCCTGCTGATCTACTCCGCTGCCTCGGTGCACGCCATCGCCTACGATTTGGGCTTCAAGGACCCGGCCTATTTTTCCCGTTTCTTCCAGCGCATGGCCGGGCGCTCGCCCAGCGACTACCGCGCGCGCCGTCAGGCCTGAGCTCGCGTCTAGTCCGCCGGGTCGTTGACCGGCTCCAGTCCGCGCGCGCCGGGAGGCGCGCCCAGATGGGCCAGGGCCCGGCCGCGAGTGTGCGACGGGGCCTCGCCGAACAGCTTGCGGTAATCGGCGGCGAAATGGCCCAGGTGGTAAAAGCCCCAGGCGCCGGCGGCGTCGCGCACGCCGTGGCCGGGCCGCGCCGGGTTCAGCAGCATCCGGCGTACCGCGTTCAGGCGGATGGAGCGCAGATAATCGACCGGCGTGGTGTCCGCCACCAGTTGAAAGCTGTTTTGCAGCGTGCGGCGGCTGACGCGCAGCCGGCTGCACAGCTCCAGCACCGTCACCGGCTCGTCCGGCTTGGCCAGCGCCAGCGCCTGGCTGCGCCTGACGATGTCGCAATGGGTGGCGAAGGTCAGGTTGCCGCGGCGCTCGCCCAGCGCGCCGTCCGCCAAGGCGTCTTGCAGCAGGCTGAGCAACTGGTGCTGGATCACTTTCTGGTTGCCGGCGTAGGACAGCAGCGCCGGGTCCAATAAAGCCTGTTCGAACACGCCGTTCAGCAGCGCGCGCAGCGCCGCCAGCGCCGCCGGCCGGGCCGGAAACACCGGCGTTTTGCCGCGGGCCTCGCGCAGCGGGCGGCACAGCGCGGGCGTCAGTTCGGCCAGATCCTCGTAAGGCACCGACACCTGGACGGAGTCCGAGCCCGGCGGCAGGTGGAGGACGAAGTCCTCGCCGCCGCGCAGCGCCATCAGGGCGTCGTCGGGCACGGCGACGCCCTGCAGGCTCAGCGGCGACGGCGCGCGGATGGGCAGCGCGAAATGGATCATGCCGCCGGGCGCGCGGCCTTGCTGCACCACGCGCTGATTGAAGCTTTCGCGGAAAATATCCAGGCGCGCGGTGCGCACCCGGCTCAAGGTGCTGCGGAAGCGGCCGCCGCTGATCTGGCTGTACAGCTGCTCCCAGCCGGGCAGGGCCTCGGCGTGCAGGTGGGCGTCGTCAAAGCAACGGGCTGCGGCAATCATCTGCTTTCTCCGGTGGGTGGGGGGAGTCCGCCTGTTCTCGGTCCATTCTCTGGATCTCAAAATGATTAATATGTTATTTAAATCGAAATGTCCAGCGCTCTTTGCGTCGCTTAAGCATTGTTTTTACTGCATGTTTCCATCTGGCGACATGCTGCGCCGCAACGAGAAGGGCCGGGTCGCGCTTTGCCGATTTGGGATCAGCCGCGGCGGCGGCGCTGGGTATATTGGGCCATCGCCGGCCGCGCCTACGCGGCGGCAAGCTTGATCGAAAAGGAGACGAGGATGGATCAAAACCTGGTGCCGGTGCTGGATTCAGTGCGGGCCTTTCTGGAACGGGAGCACGGGCTGTGGATAGACGGCAAACCGCGGGCGGCTTTGTCCGGCCGGCGCAAGGACGTGCGCAATCCGGCCTGCGGCGCGGTGATCGCCAGCGTGGCGGACGGCGAGGCCGCCGATGTGGACGCGGCGGTGGGCAGCGCGCGGCGGGCTTTCGAATCCGGCGTCTGGTCCGGCCTGCGGCCGGCCGAGCGCGAACGCGTGTTGCTGAGGCTGGCGGATGTGCTGGAAGCGCACGCCGAGGAGCTGGCGCAGCTGGAAACGCTGAACCAGGGCAAGTCCATCCATCTGGCGCGGGCCATCGAAGTGGGCGGCTCCATCGAATACGTGCGCTATATGGCGGGCTGGGCCACCAAGATCACCGGCGAAACCCTGGACGTGTCGATTCCGGCGCCGCCGGGCGCGCGTTTCACCGCCTTCACCCGGCGCGAGCCGGTGGGCGTGGCCGCCGGCATCGCGCCGTGGAACTTTCCTTTGATGATCGCCTTGTGGAAAACGGTGCCGGCCCTGGCGGCCGGCTGCACGGCGGTGTTGAAGCCGGCCAGCGAGACGCCGCTGAGCGCCTTGCGCCTGGCGGAGCTGGCGCTGGAGGCCGGGGTGCCGCCGGGCGTGTTCAATGTGGTGACCGGGCGCGGCGAGGCGGCGGGCCGCGCGCTGGCCGGGCATCCGCTGATCGGCAAGGTCAGCTTCACCGGCTCCACCGAGGTGGGCAAGGCCGTCGGCCACGCCGCGCTGGACAATATGACCCGGCTGGCGCTGGAGCTGGGCGGCAAGAACCCGATGCTGGTGCTGGGCGACGCCGACATCGACCAGGCGGTGCGGGGCGCTTTGCTGGGCGGCTTTCTCAATCAGGGCCAGGTCTGCGCTGCCGCCTCGCGGCTGTACGTGCACCGCAGCAAGTTCAATCTGTTCGCCGAGGCGCTGTCCGCCGCCGTGGCCGGCATGCGGCTGGGGCCGGGCATGGATCTGGACGCCCAGGTCAACCCGCTGGTGTCGCAGCGGCGTCAGCAGGCGGTGTGCCGGCTGATCGAGCGCGGCCGCGCCGCCGGCGCCCGCGTGCTGACGGGCGGCGGCGCCGCCGACTTGCCCGGCTATTTCGTGCAGCCCACGGTGATGGCGGATCTGGCGCCGGACAATCCGGTGGCGCGCGAGGAAGTCTTCGGCCCGGTGCTGGCGCTGATGCCCTTCGACGAGGTGGACGAGGCGGTGGCGCTGGCCAACGACACGCGCTACGGCCTGGCCGCCAGCGTGTGGACCAATGATTTGTCGGCGGCGCTGGACATCGTGCCGCGCTTGCAGGCCGGCACGGTCTGGGTCAACAGCCATATACCGCTGGACCCGGGCATGCCCTTCGGCGGCTACAAGGAATCCGGCCTCGGCCGCGAGTTCGGCAAGGGCGCGGTGGAGAGCTTCACCGAGATCAAGTCGGTCTGCATCGCCCATTGAGCGCGGACGCGCTTCCACTTTAGATTCAGGAGAAAGACATGTCCTACGACAAGGCCCGTTTCTGGCACCCCATGCTGCATCCCAACGCAATGAAAGAGCGGCCGCCCATCCGCATCGTGCGCGGCGACGGCTGCCATGTGTTCGACGACCAGGGCGTCAAGCTGGTGGACGGCGTGGCCGGGCTGTGGAACGTCAACGTCGGCCACAACCGCGCCGAAATCAAGCAGGCCATCGCCCGGCAGCTGGACGAACTGGAGTATTTCCAGCTTTTCGACGGCATCTCCCATCCGCGGGCGGAGGAGTTGTCCGCGCTGCTGATCGACATGCTGCGGCCGGAAGACATGGCGCGGGTGGTGTTCAGCTCCGGCGGCTCGGACGCGGTGGAAACCGCGCTCAAGCTGGCGCGCCAATACTGGCGGCTCAAGGGCCAGCCGGACCGGGTCAAGTTCATCTCCTTGAAGCAGGGCTATCACGGCACCCACTTCGGCGGCGGCTCGGTCAACGGCAACACGGTGTTCCGCCGTAATTACGAACCGCTGCTGCCCGGCTGCTTCCATGTGGAGACCCCGTGGCCCTACCGCAACCCCTTTACCGACGACCCTGAGGAGCTGGCCGAAATCTGCGCGCGGATGCTGGAGCGCGAGATCCTGTTCCAGAGCCCGGACACGGTGGCGGCCTTCATCGCCGAGCCGATACAGGGCGCCGGCGGCGTCATCGTGCCGCCGGCCAGTTATTGGCCGCGGGTACGCGAGGTGTGCGACCGCCACGGCGTGCTGCTGATCGCCGACGAGGTGGTCACCGGCTTCGGCCGCTCCGGCGCCATGTTCGGCAGCCGGCTGTGGGGGGTGAAGCCGGACATGATGTGCCTGGCCAAGGGCATCTCCTCCGGCTATCTGCCGCTGGGCGCCACCGTGGTCAATCAGCGCGTGGCGGACGCCTTCGCCGCCAACGGCGATTTCGGCGGCGTCATCATGCATGGCTACACCTACGCCGGCCACCCGGTGGCCTGCGCCGCCGCCCTCGCCAATCTGCGCATCGTGCAGGAGGAAGACCTGCCGGCCCGCGCGGCGGAAACGGGCGATTACCTGCTGCGGCGGCTGCTGCCGCTGGCCGAGCGTTATCCGGCGGTGGGCGAGGTGCGCGGCAAGGGCCTGATGCTGGCCCTGGACCTGGTCAAGGACAAGGCCAGCCGGGAGCCGATAGACCCGCAAAGCGGCTACGCCGACAAGGTGGCGGAGATCGCGCGCCGGGCCGGCGCGCTGGTGCGGCCGGTGGGCAGCAAGATCATTCTGTCGCCGCCGCTGGTGTTGCAGCGCGAGCACGCCGATGTGATCGCGTCGGCCTTGGAAGCCGGGCTGGCCGAGGCCTGAACGGCCCGGCCCGAACGGGGAGCAGCCGGCCGCGCCGGCACGCCGCCAGGAAGACAGAGAGCGGCGGCCGGCGCGGCGGCGGATGGAAGAGGGAGGAGAACCATGTCTGTTAGCGAACGTTTGAGCCGCAGCCTGAGCCGCGGCGTGGTGGGCTTTCCGGTGGCGTTGGCCAGTTCGGTGGGCGTAGTGATGGCCAGCCCGGTGATACTGACCGCCACCAGCGGCTTCGGCATGGCCGGCGGCACTTTCGCGCTGGCCATGCTGATCGCCTATCTGATGATGCAGGCGCAGGCCACCACTTTCGCCGAAGCGGCGGCGATGCTGCCGACTTCCGGCGCGGTGTACGACTACATCAGCGCCGGCCTGGGCCGCGGCCTGGCCATCGCCGGCACCTTGTCGGCCTATCTATTGGTGCATGTGTTCGCCGGCACCGCCGAGACCATACTGTCCGGCATCATGGCGCTGGTGAATTTCGACCATCTCAACACCATGCTGGAAAAGAGCGGCAGCGCCTGGATGGTGGGCGTGGGCCTGGTCATCGTTTTCGGCGCGCTCAACGCGCTGGGCGTGACCCTGTTCGGCAAGGCCGAGGTGGCGCTGACCTTCGGCATGTGGGCGACGCTGACGGTGTTTGGCGTGGTCGGCCTGCTGCGCGCGCCGGCGGTGGATCTGGGCGGCTGGTTCGGCGCGCCGCTGCGTTTGGATGATCCGGGCCTGCTGCTCAGCCTGGTGGGCATGGCGATGTTCATGTTCGTCGGCGCGGAGCTGGTGACGCCGTTGGCGCCGGAGCTGCGCGATTCCGGCCGCGCCATTCCGCGGGCTTTGAAGATGGGGCTCAGCGGCGTGGCCGTCACCATGCTGCTGTACGGCGCGGCCATGGTGAGGCAGGTGGCCAATACGCCGCTGGACCCGGCCCATGCGGACGGCCCGCGGCTGCTGGACACGCCGATGGCGCTGCCGGCCTTCGCCGAGCGGGTGATGGGGCCCTTCGGCAAGATCTGGCTGGGCGTCGGCCTGCTGCTGGCCGGCGCGGCGACGATCAACACCCTGATGGCGGCGCTGCCGCGCATCCTGTACGGCATGGCCCAGGACGGCGCCTTGCCGCGCTGCTTCGCCTATCTGCATCCGCGTTTCAACACGCCGTGGTGCGGCATCGCGGCGGCGGTGCTCATCCCCTGTGTCCACGCCTGGTTGATCCAGGGCGATCTGGACCGCATCATGCCCCTGGTGCTGGCGGCGGTCTGTTCCTGGGGCGTGGCCTATCTGCTGGTGACGCTGTCCGTGGTGCGGCTGAGGCTGACGCGGCCGGATTTCCCGCGCGCCTACCGCTCGCCGTGGTTTCCGCTGCCGCAGATAGGCTCCGCGCTGGGCATCGTGCTGGCGATCTGTTTCATCACTCCGCCCGGCATGCAGGCGCGCGACATCTACCTGCCCTTTGGCTGGATGCTGGGCCTGACCCTGGTGTACGCGCTGCTGTGGACCTTGCTGGTGCAGAAGGTCAACCCGTTCCGGCCGGTGCCGCTGGAGCGGATTCTGGACACGCAGTGCCAGGGCGAAGACGAGGCCTTGCGGCGGGAGCTGGAACGTGTGGCCGCGGCTGGTTGAGGCCTGGCGCAGGCCGGGCGGCTATCGTCCGGGCGCGACGCTGGCGCGGCTGAGCCTGGACTGGCCGGAGCTGGATTGCCAGGCCGAAGAGGAGGCGGAGCGGCGTTTTCGCTTTCCGCACGGGGAGTGGAGTTTTTCGGCGCGGGAGCGGGTGGAGGCGGGCTGGCTGGCCTATATGGTGGCTTGCGAGTTCCGGCTGACGGTGCCGGGCGCGCCGGGTCGCGCGCGCATCCGTCTGCGTCACGGCGGCTTCTGGCGTCGCCGCGGCATCGTCGTCGATTTGCTGGACGGCGACGCCACGGCGCTGGCGCCGCTGCTGGAGCGCTTGCGCGCGGACGCGGATGTGCGCGCCGCGCTGTCGCCGCTGGATTTCAAGCGTTGCGAGCTGCACGGCGGCCAGGACGGCTGGTTGCTGTGTCTGGAGCCTTACGGCGCCAGCGAGGTGGCGTGCCGGCTGCCGCCCTTGCGGCGCTACATCGGCCTGCGCGGCGTGCAGGGCCTGGCGGTGCTGGCCAGCCTGGCCGCCTGCCGCCGCGTCTTGCTGGCGGCGGAGGCGGGGCGGGGCTAGGTCTGGCGGGCGGTCCGCTCTTGAACAGGTTCTAAGACGGCGCGGGCAGGCTTTCCAACTCATCCAGCAAGGCGAGCAAGGCTTGCAGCTTGGCCTGGGAAAAATGGGCTTCGATCTGGCGGTAACAGTCGTTGGACAGCGGGATGATGCGCTGGGTCAGCGTCTTGGCGCGCTGCGTCGGCGTGACGATCAAGCGACGGTTGTCCGCTTGGGCGCGGTGGCGGTAAACCAGATCGTCCCTTTCCATGCGCGCCAGGATGCCGCTGAGGCTGGGCGGGTGGATGCCGGCGCGCTGGGCGATCTCGCCGGCTTCCATGTTTCCGCGTTCCGCCAGCAGGCGCAGGACGCGCCATTGCTGTTCCGACAGGCCGTGACGGCTCAGCACCGGACGGAAGTAGGACATCACCGCTTCGCGCGCGCGCAGCAGGCGTTGCGGCAGTTGGTATTGGTAGGGACGCTGCGTAGGGTCCATGGCGGCTCCTTGGTTTAAAGTCGCGGTAGGGTAAGGGGGGCGGCCTGTTTACTTTAAATGAATATATTAACATAATGCCGTCGGGTTTAGACGGCGAACGACAAGGAGGCTGAGATGTCTTTGCGCGATAAAACCATAGTGATCACCGGCGCGGGCTCCGGCATCGGCGCGGCTTGCGCGCGGCGCTTCGCCGCCGAAGGCGCGCGGCTGGCCCTGGTGGGCCGGCGGGCCGGCCCCTTGCTGGCGCTGGCGGAGGAAACCGGCGGTCTGGCCTTGGCCGGCGACGCCGCCGACGCCGCGGCCTGGGAGGATTTCCTGGCGCGCATCCGCGCGCGCTGGGGCAGGGTGGACGGCTTGGCCGCTTGCGCCGGCGGCCTGGGCATGGGCGCGGCGCTGGACACCGACGACGCGGCCTGGCGCGCCGCGATGCGCGCCAATCTGGACACCGCCTTCGTCAGCGCCCGCGCCTGCCTGCCGGACCTGATCCGGCAGGGCGGCAGCATGGTGTTGCTGGCCTCCATCGCCGGTCTGGCGGCCGGGCCTGCGGCCTGCGGCTATGTGACGGCCAAGCACGCCTTGCTGGGCCTGGCCCGGTCGCTGGCGCGCGACTACGGGCCGGCGGTGCGGGTCAACGCGCTGTGTCCGGGCTGGGTGCGCACGCCGATGGCGGACGAGGAGATGCTGCCGCTGATGGCGGCTTATGGCGAGGACCTGGACGCCGCCTACCGGCGCGTCACCGCCGATGTGCCGTTGCGGCGGCCGGCGACGCCGGAGGACATCGCCGCGGTCTGCCGTTTCCTCTTGTCCGACGAGGCGGCCATGGTCAGCGGCGCCTGCCTGACGGCGGACGGCGGCGCGACGGCGGTGGATGTGCCGACGCTGGCGTACTCCCGGCTGGAGCGGGACTGAAGCCCGGCGCGGCTCCTCAGCCGCGAACGTGGTTGACGACGCTGGCCCGCGCGCCCACCCGGAAGTTGCGGGTGGCGCCGAAGCCGCCGTCCTGATAGCCGAAGATCTTGCCGTCGGTGCGCATCCGTTCCAGATCGATCAGGATCACGCCCAGGGTGGGGATGATTTTTTCGCGCCAGACGAATAAATACAGCCGCTCCGCCACTTGCAGGCAGTGGCAGCGGTCGACGTCGGCCAGGCCGCGCTCCACGCCTTCCAGGCAGTGCCAGGCGTAGAAGCTGTCGTTCAGATAAATGTGCTCGTAGCACTCGGTGGGGCTGTAGCGGTAGCGGTTGCGCATGCCGATCAGCTCCGCGCTGGGCGGATGCGGCGGGACGCTCGCGGCGGCCTGGTCGACGGCGCCGTGGAGGAACTCGACGTCTACGCCGGTCAATTCCAGTTGGCGCTCCACCCGGTCGAAAGCGCAGATCCGCGCGGCGTCGGCGTCGGGCAGCCGGCCCAGAACCAGGGTGAAGCGGCGCTGCGCCAGGTCCAGGATCAGGCTGAGAGACTGCGCGGCCGGGCCCTGGTGACGGAAATCGATGAAATAGACGCCGGCGCGCAAGGAACTGGCGTGGAAGCCGTCTATCTCCGCCAGCGCCGAGGCTCGCCCCGGACGGTCAAGGACGACGCGGGCGTCGCCGCCGGAGTCCAGCCGGCAGTCCGCGGCGCTGTCGTCGTCGAAGCACAGCCGCAGGCTGCGGCCGTCCAGCTCGGCGCAGCGGGGCAGGGTCAGGCTGTCGGGCGCGAAGCCGTCGGCCAGCGCGCCGACCTGGATGAATTCGGGAGTGGGATTGGACATGGGCGGCTCCTTATCGATGGCTAAATGGCGGACTCGGCTCGTTTTGGGGCGGGCGCTCAAAACCCGAGCCGCTCGGCCTGCGCTTCCAGCAGGCGCGTTTGCAGCTCGCGCAGCGGCGCGCCGGGCTGTTGAGCGATGATCAGTTCCAGCAGCGGATCCTCCACCTCGGTGCGGACGCCGGACAGCGCCTCCAGCGTGGCCAGGCCGCAAAAGGGCACGTAGGCTTCGGAATAGCCGCCCTCGTGCAGCAGGACCAGCCGTCCGCCCGCCTCGGCGTCGGCGTAGTCGGCCAGCTGCCGCGTCATCTCGCGGAAGGTGTCGCTGTGCGCCTGCATTCTGGCCAGGGGATCGACGGCGTTGGCGTCGTAGCCGCAGGCGACGATGATCAACTCGGGCCGGAAGCGCCGCAGCGCCGGCAGCACCAGCAGCCGCATCGCGTCCAGATAGGCCTGGTGGCCGCCGCCGGGCAGCAAGGGGATGTTCAGATTGGCGTCCAGGCCCTCGCCCTCGCCGCGGTCCTCGGCCCCGCCGTAGCCGGGCGGATAACAGCCGTCCTGATGCAGGGAGAGGGTCAGCACATCGCCGCGCCGGTAAAAAATGGACTGGGTGCCGTTGCCGTGGTGCACGTCCCAATCGACGATGGCGACGCGGCTCAGGCCGTGGCGGGCGATGGCCAGCTCCGCGGCGAGGGCGGCGTTGGCCAGAAAACAGAAGCCCATCGCGCCGTCCGCCGAGCAATGATGGCCGGGCGGGCGCGACAGCGCGTAGGCCTTGTCCGCCTCGCCGGCGAGCACGGCGTTCACCGCGGCCCAGGCCAGGCCGGCGGACAGTTTGGCGATTTCATAGCTGCCGGGGCCTATCGGCGCCTGCGGTCCCAGCTCGCCGCCGCCGGCGTCGCTGAGCGCCTTGAAGCGCTGCAGATAGGCGGGCGTGTGCACGCGCAGCAGCGCGTCCTCGTCCAGGGGCGGCGCGCCGCGCGCTTGCAGCCGGGCGCCGAGGCCGGACACGTCCATCAGGCTTTTCAGCCTGCGCTTGCTGTCCGGGGATTCGGCGTGGCCGCCGCCGGAAGGCGGTTGCACCCAGCCGCCCACCGGCAGGATCTGAGCGTGGGGGCCGGCGCTGTGCCACAGGCAGAGTTCGTCGAAGAAAAACGCGGTGCGGGCGGTCATTGCGGACTCCTGACGCTTGCGGGCCGCAGCGTCAGCAACAGGGCCAGCGACAAGGCGGCGAGTCCCATGGCGACGAGCAGCAGGGTTTGAGGGTTTTGGCCGCGGGCGGCCATCAATTCGCCGGCCAGCGCCGGTCCCAGCGCCAGGCCGCCGCCTATCGCCAGATTGACGGTGTTCATCAGCCGGCCGCTGTGATCCAGCGCGGCCAGCGTGGCCAGAATGAAGGGCAGGATGAAGGTCCACGCGTATTTGAAGACGAGCGCCGCCGCGGCGAAGCGGCCGGCGCGCGGCGCGCCCAGCAGCAGGGCCAGCGCCAGCAGCATCAGCCCGTAGCCGGCGATCAGCAGACGGCGGCGCGCGCCGCGGCCGCCGATCGCCGCGGCGCAGACCGAACCGGCGATGCCCATCAGCGTGGCGAGGGCCAGCCAGTCTCCGCTTTGCTCCGGGCTCAGCCCCGCCTGGGCGGCGATGCTGCCGATGAAAGTCCAGGTGCCGCTCAGGCTGACGTAGAAGCACAAGGTGGCGGCCGCCCCGATCAGCGCCGGGCGCCAGGGCGTCGCTCCCGCGCCGGACGGCGCGGCGGGCCGGGCCGCCGCGGACGGAAAACAGCGGGCCAGCGGCAGGCAGAGGGCCATCAGCGCCGCCAGGCTCAGATAACAGGCGGCGACGCCGTGACGGGCGAACCAGGCCGGAAACAGCAGCAGGCCCAGGGCGCCCAGCGCCAGCTGGCCGCACACCCACAGGCCGTAGGCGCGTTCGGGATTGGCGCTGGCCGCGGCGGTGGACAGGCATAAAATCATCAGCGAGCCGCCGGCCAGCGCGCTAAGCAGCCGCAGCGGCAGCAGCTCGGCGTAAGTGGCGGCGAAACAGGAGGCGAGATTGGCGGCGATGAACAGCCAGGCGGCGCAGGCGGCGGCGCGCCGCCAGTCCACGCGCGGCAGCCAGAAATAGGCCGGCAGCGTCGCCAGGCTCATCGCGCCCAGCTCCACCGCGAACAGGCGGCCGATGCGTTCCGGCCCCAGGCCGAACTGGCTGGCCAATTGGCCGGCCAGCGCCGGCGCGGTCATCAGCACCAGCGGCGCGACGGCGGCGAAGGCGATCAGGGCGATCAAGGCGCCGCCGCGGACGGGCGCGACGGTGTGGGCGGGCAGACGAACGCTCATGTTTCCCCCGGCGGGCGAGTGGTGAACCAGAGCTTACGCTCGCAAGATTCGCGTTTGGGGGCAAGCGGACGGACGGCGTTTTGCCGATTTGGGATAGCGGGAGCGCAACACGGCGGCGTCAGCGGTTGAGCTGGCGCAGCGCGTCTTGCAGGGCCTTGCGGTACTCGGGGGTGTCCCGCGTCTGGGCGATGGCTTCCCAGAATTGGCGGGTCAGCTTGGGGTGGCCGTCCGCGAAGCGGTGGGAAAAAATCAGGTAGTAAGGCTTGGCGACCAGGTCCGGCCCCACTTTTTCTATCCTGTCCCTATAGGCCGGATTGCCCGCCAGCAGGCTGTCGCCGGTCAGTGTGGGCAAGGCCAGGGCGCCGATGCGGCGCGCCAAGAGCTTGTTCAGATTCTGCTCCGGATTGCGCGAACTGTCGTCCACCTGCGCGCCCAGCGCCTGAAGCTGGGCGATGACGGAGAAGCCGGTCTGCGCGCCGACGGCGCCTTCCAGGTGGCTGAGGCTTTGCCCGTCCCATTCCAATGGCGAGCCTTTGAGCCGGTACAGGCTGTAGCTGTCCAGATGCATGCGCATCGCCGGGTCGGCGGCGTCGCCTTTCATCGGATAGACGCCGATGCGCAGCCGTTCCGGCTTGAAGCTGATCTCGAAGACGCCGTCCAACTGATTGTTCTGCACCTCGTTCAGGCAGCGCACCCAGGCCATCTCCCGGATTTCCAGCTTGATATTGCTTCTTTGGGCGGCGGACTTCAGTATCTGCAAGCTCAGGCTGGGGCCGTTCTGGCTGCGCCACGGCGGCGCGTCCATGTCTTCGGTGCACAGCCGCAGGCTGGCCGGGCGCGGCTCGGCCGCGGCGCCGAAGGCGCACAGGGACAGCAGCAGGAAGATCAGGCGGGCACGCGGCATACGGAAGCTCCGCGACGGGAAGGGATGGACTTGCTTTAGTTATTTGCGCCGCAACAAAAAAAGGCAAGCGGGAAAAGGGCGGGGACAATGCAAAAAGCCGATTCCTCGGAATCGGCTTTTGCTGCGCGCCGCGCTGGGCGGCGTCTCGCTGTGAAGCAGTTTTTGGTGGAGGTAAGCGGGATCGAACCGCTGACCTCTTGCATGCCATGCAAGCGCTCTCCCAACTGAGCTATACCCCCGCACCGGCTGCGTTTCACAGTGCTGCGCAGTATATGGCAGCGGCAGGAGCGTGTAAATAGCCTCCGCCACTTTTTTTGGATAATTTTCCGGCGGCGGCGCGGCCGCCGGCATAGGAGGGTCCGGAGCGCTCGGTTATAATCGCCCATTCGCCAGCCATACAACAGGAAGCAAGCCGATGTCGGTTGGGCATTACGAGAATTTCCCGGTGGGCTCCATCCTGCTGCCGCGCAGGATGCGCCGCGCCGTGCACGCCATCTACCATTTCGCGCGTTACGCCGACGACGTGGCGGACGAGGGCGACGACGCCCCCGAGCTGAGGCTGGCCGAACTGGACCGCCTGGGCGCGGAGCTGGAGCGCATCGGCGCCGGCCAGACGCCGGACACGGCCATGATGCGCAATCTGGCGGCGGCGATCGCCGAGCACAGCCTGGACTTGCAGCCGTTTCACGATCTGCTGGCGGCCTTCCGCCAGGACGTGGGGAAAACCCGCTACCGCGATTATGCGGAACTGGCGGATTACTGCCGCCGTTCCGCCAATCCGGTGGGCCGGCTGATGCTGGCGCTGTACGGCGAGAACGATAGGCGCTCGCTGGCGATGTCGGACGGCATCTGCACCGCCTTGCAGCTGATCAATTTCCTGCAGGATGTCGAGCTGGACTGGCGCAAGGGCCGGGTCTACTTGCCGCAGGAGGATTTGCAGCGTTTCCGGGTGAGCGAGGCGCAGATCGCCGCGCGCGACGCCGGCGGCCTGTGGCAGCCTATGATGCGCGCCCAGATCGAGCGCGCGCGCAAGATGTTGCAGGCCGGCGCGCCGCTGGGCAAAGTGTTGAAGGGCCGGATGGGGCTGGAACTGAGGCTGATCATCCTGGGCGGCGAACGGATACTGAAAAAGCTGCACGACTCCGGCGGCGACGTGTTCCGCCGCCGTCCGGTGCTGGGATGGCGCGACTGGATTTACATGCTGTGGCGCGCGGCGCGCGCCAAGTGAGCGCCGCGGCGCGACGACGATGAATATGATTGAAGGACGGCGGCCCGCCGCGGCCGCCGCTTGGACAGGAGTGGCGCGTGACGCCTGATCAGTATTGCGAAGACAAGGCCGCCGCCAGCGGCTCCAGCTTCTATTACAGCTTCCGCTTCTTGCCGGAGTCGCGCCGCCGCGCGATTACCGCGCTGTACGCCTTCTGCCGCGAGGTGGACGATGTGGTGGACGAATGCCACGACCCCGGCGTGGCCAGCGCCAAGCTGGCCTGGTGGCGCGGCGAAATCGCCAAGCTCTACCAGGGCGCGCCGGAGCACCCGGTGATGCAGGCGCTGCAGCCGCACGCGCGGGCTTTCGGCCTGCCGCAGAGCGAGCTGGAAGAAATCATAGACGGCATGGCCATGGACCTGAGCATGGTGCGCTACCAGCGTTTCCAGGACCTGCTGCTGTACTGCCACCGCGTGGCCGGCGTGGTGGGGCAACTGGCGGCGCGCATCTTCGGCTACGGCGACGAGAAGACGCTGGAGTACGCGCACGAGCTGGGCATCGCCTTCCAGCTGACCAACATCATCCGGGACGTGGGCGAGGACGCGCGCCGCGACCGCATCTATCTGCCGATGGAGGAGTTGCAGCGCTTCAATTGCCCGGCGATGGACATCCTGCACTACGAGGAAAGCCCGGCCTTCAAGGACTTGATGGAATTCCAGATCGAGCGCGCGCAGCAATACTACCGTCAGGCCTGGGAAATGCTGCCGGCGGCGGACCGCAAGTCTCAGCGCCCCGGCCTGCTGATGGCCGCGATCTACCGCGCCACGCTGGAGGAGATCAAGCTGGACGGCCCGGCCAAGGTGCTCAATCAGCGGCTGTCGCTGACGCCCATCCGCAAGCTGTGGCTGGCATGGAAAACCTGGACTTTCGGCTACCGGCCGTGAGCTGCGCATGAGCAGGCCGCGCGTCGCCGTGATCGGCGCCGGCTGGGCCGGCCTCGCCGCCGCGGTGGAGCTGGCCGGGCGGGCGGAGCTGACCGTGTTCGAGGCCGGCCGCGAGCCGGGCGGCCGCGCGCGCCGCATCGGCGTGCCCGGCAGCCGGCTGGACAACGGCCAGCACATCCTGATCGGCGCGTATCGCGAATGCCTGCGGCTGATGGCCGCGGTGGGCGTGGACGAGAGCCGGGCCTTGCTGCGCCTGCCGATGAACTGGCGGCGCCAGGGCGGCATCAGCCTGAGCTGCCCGCGGCTGCCGGCGCCCTTGCATCTGGCGGCCGGCCTGCTGACGGCGCGCGGCATAAGCTGGCGCGACAAGGCGCGGCTGGCGCTGGCCTTGCAGCGTTTGAAAGGGCAGGGCTGGCGGGTGGAGCCGGATTGCGCGGTGACGCAATGGCTGCTGGAGCAAGGTCAGTCCGAAACGCTGATCCGCGAATTCTGGCGGCCGCTGGTGTTGTCCGGCCTCAACACGCCGCCGGAGCAGGCGTCGATGCGGGTGCTGGCCGCGGTGCTGCGCGACAGCCTGGGCGCGGAGCGCGCCGCCAGCGATCTCTTGCTGCCCAAAGTGGACTTGTCCGCCCTGTTCCCGGAGCCGGCCTGGCGCTGGCTGGCGGCGCGTGGCGCGGATCTGCGCGCCGGCCGGCGCGTGCGCGGCGTGGCGGCGGATTCAACGGGGGTGAGCGTGGACGGCGAGCGCTTCGACGCCGCCGTGCTGGCGGTGGCGCCGTATCACGCGGCGGAACTGACGGCGGATCCAGCGCTGCGCCAGCTGACCGATGCTTATCGTTATTGGCCCATCTACACCGTCTACCTGCAGTTTGAAGGCGCGGTCCGTTTGCCGGCGCCGATGTGCGCCTGCAGCGGCGGCGTCGGCGACTGGCTGTTCGACCGCGGCGCGCTGATGGGCGAGACCGGCTGGGTGGCCGCGGTGATGAGCGCGCCGCAGCATCTGGACGCGCTTGCGCAAGAGGAACTGGCTGCTTTGGTGGAGGCCGACGTGCGCCGGCTTGATCCGCGCGCCGGCCGGCGGCTTGATTTCCGGGTGCTGGCGGAGCGGCGGGCCACTTTTGCCAGTTTGGTCGATATGAGGCGACCGGCGCAGCCAAGCCCGGTACAATCGCTTTATTTGGCGGGAGATTGGACGCATGCTGATTATCCTGCCACTTTGGAGGGGGCCGTCCGAAGCGGCGTCGCAGCCGCCCGCGCGGTGATTGGAAGACTGTGAGCCATCCGGCGGCCGCAGGGGCGCGCCGCCGATGGCCCTGATTACAAGATAGCGAAAAAAAATGACGACAGATATCGCCTCTAACGCATTCAAGGACCGCGTGGTGCTGATTACCGGCGCCTCCCAGGGCATAGGCCGCGAGGCCGCGCTGACTTTGGCGCGTCACGGCGCCACCGTGGTGTTGCTGGCGCGCAGCGTCAAAGGCCTGGAGAAGGTCTACGATGAAATAGCGGCCGCCGGAGGGCCGGAGCCGGCGGCGGTGCCGCTGGACCTGCTGAAGGCGGCGGAGGGCGATTTCAACAATCTGGCGATGATGATCAAGCGCGAGCTGGGCCGCCTGGACGGCATTCTGCACTGCGCCTCGCATTTTTACGCGTTGTCGCCGCTGTCCAATCAGACGGTGGAAGAGTGGATGGACCAGTACCGGATCAATACCGTGGCGCCGTTCGCGCTGACCCGGGCCTGTCTGCCGCTGTTGAAGGATTCGCCGGACGCGGCGGTGCTGTTCGTCGGCGAAACCCACGGCTTGCACCCGGCGCCGTACTGGGGCGGTTTCGGCGCGTCCAAGGCCGGCCTCAACTACCTGACCCAGGTGGCGGCCAATGAATGGGACGTTTACCCGCAGTTGCGCGTCAACCAGCTGATCCCGGGGCCGGTGAATTCGCCGCAGCGCAACCGCACCCACCCGGGCGAGGACAAGTCCGAACGCGGCAATCTGTCCGAACTGATGCCGCATTTGCTGTACTGGCTGGGGCCCGCCAGCCAGGGCCGCAGCGGCGAGATCGTGGAACTGGATTTGCGCGCCCGGCGCGCTTGAGGGGAAGGGGGAGGCATGAGCATAGGGCGATGGCTATGGTTGCCGCTGTTGCTGGCGTTGACCGGCTGCAACTGGGTGGGCAACGTCACCGGCTTGACCAAGGACGCCAATAAGGCGATAGGCGCGGCCTGCCGTCAGACCGGCCGTTCGCTGGAAGAGTGCTATCTGCGCAATCCCGAAGCCGACAAGGCGGCGATTTACGCCGGCTGGCGCGAGATGAACGAGTACATGGCCAAGAACAAGCTGGACACCATGGAGCCGCCCCGGGAAGCGTCCGCCTCCGCCGGCATGCCGGCGCCCACCGCCAGCGGCCACGGCGCCGCGTCCGCCCCAGCGGAAAAATCCAGCGCCAACACCTCTCCCTCCGGCCCCAGGCCGCTGAGCAACGAAGAAGCCGAACGCGCCGCGCGCACCGATCCGCAAGTGGAGGCGGTGCTGGCGGCCATCCGCAACAAGCCCGCCGGCGAAGGCGGGGAAAAATCCAAGGCCGCCTCCGGCGCGGAGCCGGAGCAGAAACGCCTGCTCAACATCATCAATGAACTCAATAAGAACAGCCCTGCGCCTGGTTCGCACGGCTGAGCCCGCCCACTTCTTTCCGTTGTCCTGATGGCAAAAATCAAAACCGTATTCAGTTGCGCCGAGTGCGGCGGTCAAACGCCCAAATGGCAGGGCCAATGCCCGCATTGCAACGCCTGGAACACGCTGACCGAGGCGGTGCAGGCCGCGCCGGCGGCCAACGCCCGTTTCCAGTCCTGGAGCGACAGCGCCACCCAGGTGCAAAAGCTGTCCGATGTGCAAACCGAGGAAGTGCCGCGCGACCCGTCCGGCATCGACGAGCTGGACCGGGTGCTGGGCGGCGGCGTGGTGCGCGGCGCGGTGATCCTGATCGGCGGCGATCCCGGCATCGGGAAATCCACGCTATTGCTGCAAGCGCTGTCCGAAATCGGCGCGCGCCGCAAAGTGCTCTACGTGTCCGGCGAGGAATCGCCGCAGCAGATCGCGCTGCGCGCCACCCGTTTGGCGGTGGCCACCGAGCGCGTCAACCTGCTGGCGGAAATCCGGCTGGAAACCATCCTGGAAACGCTGAAGCGCGAGCAGCCGGAAGTGGCGGTGATCGACTCCATCCAGACCCTGTACACCGACCAGGTGACCTCGGCGCCCGGCTCGGTGTCCCAGGTGCGAGAATGCGCGGCGCAGCTGACGCGCATGGCCAAGCAGACCGGCATCACCATCCTGCTGGTGGGACACGTCACCAAGGAAGGTTCGCTGGCCGGCCCGCGCGTGCTGGAGCACATGGTGGACACCGTGCTGTATTTCGAGGGCGATTCCCACTCCAATTACCGGATGATACGCGCGATCAAGAACCGTTTTGGCGCGGTCAACGAGCTGGGCGTGTTCGTGATGACGGACCGCGGCCTCAAGGGCGTGTCCAATCCCTCGGCCATCTTCCTGTCCTCCTACCGCGACGATGTGTCCGGCTCCTGCGTGCTGGTCACCCAGGAGGGCAGCCGGCCCTTGCTGGTGGAAATCCAGGCCTTGGTGGACGACTGCCACGGCTTCCAGCCCAAGCGCCTGACCGTGGGCCTGGAGCAGAACCGCCTGGCCATGTTGCTGGCGGTGCTGCACCGTCACGGCGGCGTCGCCTGCTTCGACCAGGACGTGTTCCTCAACGCGGTGGGCGGGGTCAAGATCAACGAACCGGCGGCCGATCTGGCCATCATCCTGGCCATGGTGTCCTCCTTGCGCAACAAGCCCTTGCCGGAAAAGCTGGTGGTGTTCGGCGAAGTGGGTCTGGCCGGCGAGGTGCGCCCGGTGGCGCGCGGCCAGGAGCGCTTGAAGGAAGCGGCCAAGCTGGGCTTCACCCGCGCCATCGTGCCGCAGGCCAACAGCCCGCGCCAGCCGATAGAAGGGCTGCGGGTGATCGCGGTGGAGCGCCTGGATCAGGCGGTGGAATTCTGCCGTGAGTGAGCGGCAAGAGCCTGTTTACGATCTGCTGCGTCTCGCTTTAGCTCGCGAGATCGTAAACAGACTCTAAGAAAGCGGATAGCGAATGATAGAAGACCGAGACATAGAAGCGGAACGCCCTTATCTGTTCCGCTACGCGCTGGCGCAATTGCGCGAGAAGGACGCCGCCGACGAGGCGGTGCAGGAAACGCTGCTGGCGGCGCTGGAGTCCCGCGCCTCCTTTAGCGGCAAATCCACGCTGCGCACCTGGCTGACCTCCATCCTGCGCTTCAAGCTGATCGACGCCTTGCGCCGCAAGGGCAAGGAGAAGCTGTTCGAATCGCTGGAGAACGAGGCCGACGACGGCGATTTCGACGGCCTGTTCAGCCGGGACGGCCACTGGCGCGAGCCGGTCAAGGCCTGGAGCGGGCCGGAGCAGTCCTTGATCTCGCGCCAGTTCTGGGAGGTGTTCGAGCAGTGTTCGGAAGTGATGCCGCGCCGCACCGCGATGGTGTTCGTGATGCGCGAGGTGATGGGAATGGAGATCGCGGAGATCTGTAAGAATCTGGAGATCAGCGCGACCAACTGTTCCGTATTGCTGTATCGCGCCCGCATGAGCTTGCGGGAATGTTTTTCGATTCGCTGGAGCCGGGAGGCTAGCGTATGAAGTTGAGTTGTCGTCAGGCCAGCCGTTTGATCTCGGCCTCACAGGATCGTCCCTTGAGCCAGTGGGAACACGTGCGTCTGCGCGTACACCTGTTCATGTGCGGCAATTGCCGCAATTTCTCGCAACAGCTGAAGCAGTTGGGGGAGGCCGCGCGCAAGGCGGGGCGCGGGGAGTAGCCATTTGAAAGCGCAAGGGGAAACCGGCCTTCTGGCCGGTTTTTTCTTGCCCGCGGCGCGGGATAAAAAGAAGCCGGCGCAAGCCGGCTTTTAACTTCAAGGGTGGTAAGAAAAAATCAGCGCTTGCGCTTGCCGCCGCCGCTCTTGGCCGCCGCGCACTGGTGCGGGCAGGCGGCGCATTGGCTGTCGTTGAGGCCGGCTCCGGTGAGCGATTGCTTGAGCGCACAGACCGAGCGGCGGCAGGCGATGAAGCGGATCTGGTTTTCCGAGGCCAGTTCGCGGAAATGGCGCATCACGTTGTGGCCCAGAAAATCGGTGAACAGAATCAAGAGGTCGGTGCCGGCCGGCAGGCGGTCCACCTTGCGCTGGTGCGAGCTGTTGCGGCCGCTGACGTGACGATGGATGTTGATGCCGAAATCGCGCAGCACATCCGGAATATTGCCGAGGGTATCGGCTCCCACAAGCATGGCATTCATTGGACATCCCTCCTGGGTGAATTTTTAGAAATGATAATCGTTATCATTTAGCCGGTCAATCACAAACTTTGAAAATGGCAATCAGGACAGGGGTGAACTGTGGCGGATCGGTCGCGCCGCGTGGGCCGTTTGCCCGAGAGAGCGGCGCCGGCGGCGGGTCTTGCATGAGCGCGCTTCATGCCGGGCCGGCGCGCGGGGCGAGGGCGGCCGGCTGGCCGGCGTGGCGTAATCCGCGGCCGCGCCGCCTGCCGGAGGAGATTTAGAAAGTGGCATCTGAATAATGCATGGCAGCCACCAGCTTTTTACATGTAACAAGTATTAAAAACACAGAATAAGAAGTATTTACGCTGCGCTGTTTTTAACGCAATTGCAAAAAAGCAACATGCTTACGGGATAGATGCATGCCTTTTTTTTGTAGTTTCTGCTCTAAGTATGCGATGAGGGTTTTTGTATATTGGATTTCTAATACCGGTTAGACGCTTGTTTAATAAAGGTTTTGAGCCCTTAAGAATCATTGCTTAAAACATAGTGCCTGCTCGCTCTGAAGATGGCGGGGGGCCGCCGCGGAAAAGTTTATTGACGCTGATCATGATTAATTCGCACACTCGGATCGCCTTCGGTTCAGATCAAAAAATGAGCACAACGATGCTCTGAATAGAGCCATAAACCCGACGAGGTCAGTGGCCGGATGAACTTACAAGGGATTGGAGAATCATGAACTATCGCAAGAAGAGAATCGCGCTGGCGCTCGCCATGCTCGGCGCCGGAGCCATGCCTCTGGCCCATGCGGACGACGCAAGCGGCACCCTGGACCGAGTGGAGATCACCGGCTCCAACATCAAGCGCTCCATCAAGCAGGAGCAGGCGATCCCGATGACCATCATCAAGACCGACGACCTGATCAAACAGGGCATGACGTCGGTTGAGCAAGTGGTCAACAGCCTAGCCGCCAACCAGTCCTCCCAGGGGGCCAACGCCGCGGTGGGCGCTTCCACCGGGGGGGCTTCCTACGCCAGCCTGCGAGGCCTGGGTCACCAGTACACCTTGATCCTGCTGGACGGCCGCCGCATCGTGAACCAGCCAATGGACGGCACCTCGGTCGACCTCAACGCCATTCCGCTGACGGTGATAGACCGCATCGAAGTGGTGCGCGACGGCGCTTCCGCCATCTACGGCACCGACGCCATCGGCGGCGTGATCAACTTCATCACCAAGAAAACCATGCAGGGCCTGTCCATCGGCGGCGAGTTTCTGTCCCCGCAGCGTTCCGGCGGCCAGGAGCGCAGCGTCAACCTGTCCTACGGCTACGGCGATCTGGGCAAGGACGGCTTCAATATCTACGGCGCTTACGAGTATCACAAGACCAACAAGATCATGGCCACCCAGCGTGATTTCGCGTCCCAGATCACCAGCAGCACCAAGCGCAGCGTCAACAGCTTTCCCCCCAACTACCTGTTGCCCAGCGGCGACCTGATTACCGGCTCGCCCAATTGCGCGCCGCCGTATTCGACGCCGGACGGCAGCGGCGCCTGTTCGCAGCTGTATTCGCTGTATCCGTCCATCCAGCCCGAGGTCGAGCAGCAGACCGGCGTGCTCAAGGGCACCACCCGCATCGGCGACCACGAGCTGTCCTTGCAATATCTGGTGACCGAAACCAAGAACACCACCTGGGTGGCGCCGACGCCGTTCTCCGGCGATGTGACTTCGCCGACCGCGCCGGGTCAGAACCCGGCGGACGGCCCGTTCCCGGTGTATGGCCGCTCGGTGCCGGCCGGCGCGCGCGTGGACAGCACCACCGCCACCACCCAGCGTTTGCAGATGAATCTGGAGGGCTTGATCGCCGGTTGGGACTACCGCGCCGGCCTCGGCCACTCGGAAAGCAAGGTCACCCACGATCTGGACGGCGGCTACCTGAGCCAGAGCAAGCTGCAGAACGCGTTGAACAGCGGCTTCGATCCAGGGACTTCCGATCCGGCCGCCTGGAAACCGTTCTCGTCCAGCGGCCGCATCGAGCAGGCCAAGTCCAAACTCGATCTCGCGGATTTCAAGGTCAGCAAGGAAGTGCTGCAACTGCCGGCCGGCATGCTGGCGGTGGCCATCGGCGCCGAGGCGCGCCGCGAAACCATCGAGCATACCTACAACCATGCGCTGTCCACCGACACGCTGAGCACCGGCCTGACCAAAACCAACGACGGCAGCGGCCAGCGCAGCGCCCAGGCCTTGTACGGCGAACTGGACATCCCGGTGATCAAGCATCTGGACGCCAACCTGGCGGTGCGTTACGACCACTACAGCGATTCCGGCAGCTCGGTGAATCCCAAGGTGTCGCTGAAGTACCAGCCGGTGCCGCAGCTGCTGCTGCGCAGCTCGGCCAGCACCGGCTTCCGCGCGCCGTCGCTGTACGACATCAATCAGCCCGCCCAGCAGCAGCTGACCGCCAAGAACTACACCGACCCGGTATTGTGCCCGGGCGGCGTGGCGCAGCCGGGCGCCGGTTCGTCCTCTTGCGTCAAGACGCAGCAAAATCTGCTGACCGGCGGCAACAAGAGCCTGCAGCCGGAAAAATCCTCGTCCATCTCCTTCGGCATGGTGCTGGAGCCGGTCAAGGACCTGACCACCAGCGTGGACTTCTGGTGGACCAATATCCAGAACTCCATCGGTTCGCTGAACGAGCAGACCATCTTCGCCAACCCGGGCAAATACGCCAATTTGTTCGTCCGGGATTCGAAGAACAATCTGCTGTACGTGACCGACCTCACCGACAACCTGGGCAACACCAGCGCCGCCGGCGTCGACCTGGGTTTCTCCTACCGTCTGCCGCGCACCTCGGTTGGCGATTTCACGGTGAATCTGGACGGCACTTACATCAGTAAGCACAGCTTCCAGTACGAGAAGGGCGGAGACTACCACAGCGATCTGGGCGCCTATGTCAACGGCAGCCCCACCTTCCGCTGGCAGCACAATCTGGCGCTGAACTGGATGCGCGGCTCGTGGAGCGGCATCTTGGCCCAGGCTTACAAGTCCGGTTACACCGATTCCGACCCCAGCCACATGGTCAAGCCTTACTCCACCTGGAACCTGTCCGGATCCTACGCCTGGAACAAGCAACTGACCGTGACCGCCGGCATCAAGAACCTGTTCGACCAACTGCCGCCGTGGAGCAATCAGGGCGAAACCACGCCCCAGGGCTATGACCCGCGCTTTACCGACGCGGTGGGCCGAGCCTACTTCGTGAAGGCCAGCTACAAGATGTAACTCCGCCATGCCGGGACGGCCTTGCGCCGCCCCGGCTGGAGGGAGGACGCAGGAACCGGCTTTCGCGCGAAGGCCGGAGTGGCAAATGGCGGCCGCGCCGGCTCCGCCCGCTCACAAGGCGGGGAGGGGCCGGTCTAGTCGCCGCAATTGTGGGTATAAACATGACGAGCATCACAGCCAGAGGAATCGGCGGTCCCCCGCCCAAGCGCCGCATCGCGGGCTTGGTCGGCG
>NZ_JAMZGH010000037.1:0-38966 GCF_024158805.1 Chromobacterium sp. S0633
GGCTGGAGCCGGCGCGGCGCGCCCGGGCGCTGGCGGCGCAGCGCAGCAGCGGCCTGGAGCGCCTGCTGGGGGCGATTGCCGGCGACGACGCGGCCGCCGGGGGGCGCGTCGTAAAACAGGGAGATTCCGTCGAGAAAGCGCAAGTGGTGCTGGATTACCTGCGTCAACATCGGCTCGTCGATTTTTGAGCCGCCCGCCATCAAAGGAGCGAGACATGTCCCACAGCGTCATTCCCTTCCCGGCAGCGACGACGGCCCCGCTGCGCGAACTGCTGGCCCGCCGCCGTCCCGGCCACAGCCTGGAAGCGCCGTTCTACCGCTCGCCGCAGGTGTTCGAGGCTGATCTCGAATACATCTTCCGCCGCCACTGGATCTATGTCGGCGTCAGCGCGGAAATACCCGAACCGGGCGACTACCTGACCGTGGAGCTGGGACGCGATCCCATCCTGATCCTGCGCGACGACGACATGGCCATACGCGCCTTTCACAATGTCTGCCGCCACCGCGGCTCGCGGCTGTGCGCCGAGCGTCAGGGCTCGGTGGGCAATCTGGTCTGCCCCTACCATCAATGGACTTATGATCTGTCCGGCCGGCTGATCTTCGCCGATCACATGGCGGACGGCTTCGACCCCTCGCATCACAGCCTCAAGCCGGTGGCGCTGAAAAATCTGGAAGGGCTGCTGTTCATCTGCCTGGCCGAGCGGCCGCCGGAGGACATCGACGAGATGATGGCGCGGATGGCGCCCTATATCGCGCCGCACCGCATCGACGATTGCAAGGTGGCGGCCCAGGTGGACATCGTCGAGGCGGGCAACTGGAAGCTGACCATGGAGAACAACCGCGAGTGCTATCACTGCACCGCCAACCATCCGGAGCTGACCGTCTCGCTGTACGCCTACAGCTACGGCTTCGCGCCCCGGGCCGAGCAGACCTCCGGGCTGGCCGAGTACCAGCGCGTCGTCGCCGAGCACCACGCGCGCTGGGAGGCCGGCGGTTTGCCCTCGGCGGAGATTGAGCGTCTGTCCGAAGTGTCCGGCTTCCGCGCGATGCGCATGCCGCTGGACCGCAAGGGCCAGTCCCAGACCGTGGACACCGGCGCGGCCTGTCGCAAGCTGCTGGGCGATCTGCGCGACCCGGCGTCCGGCGGCCTGTCGTTCTGGACCCAGCCCAACTCCTGGCACCATTTCATGGCCGACCACATCGTCACCTTCACCGCCTTGCCGCTGTCGGCGGAAAGCACGCTGGTGCGCACCACCTGGCTGGTGCGCAAGGACGCGGAGGAGGGCGTGGACTACGAGGTGGACAACCTCACCCGGGTATGGAAAGCCACCAATCAGCAGGACCGCCGGCTGGTGGAGGAGTCGCAGCGCGGCATCAACGGCTCCGCCTATCGGCCCGGTCCTTATTCGCCCTACACTGAGGCCTTGGTGGAGAAATTCACCCACTGGTACGCGCAGCGGCTGGGCGACGGCCTGGAGCGGGAACGGCGTGACCATGAATAGCGCGCCGCCGGCCAGCCCATTGGATGATCTCCCGTCAGCCGCCGACCTGCCGCTGTGGCGGGCCGGCGAGGACAGCCTGCTCGTCTGCGTTCAGGCGCGGGAGGAAACCCACGATGTCAAAACCTTCGTGTTCCGCGCCGAGCCGCCGCGCCGCTTCCCTTATCTGCCCGGCCAGTTCATCACGCTGGAGCTGGACATCGACGGCGCCGCGGTCAACCGCTGCTACACGCTGTCGTCCACGCCCACCCGGCCGGACCGGGTGTCCATCACCGTCAAGCGCATTCCCGGCGGCGTCGTTTCCTCTTGGCTGCACGAGCATCTGCGCCCGGAAATGGCGCTGCGGGTGTTGGGGCCGGCCGGCGAGTTCAGCTATGCGCGCCACGCCGCTTCGCCCTATCTCTTTCTGTCCGCCGGCAGCGGCATCACCCCGCTGATGTCGATGACCCGGGCGCTGACCGATCTGGCCTCAGGCGCCGACATCCTGTTCGTGCACAGCGCGCGCTCGCCGCGCGACATCGTGTTTCGCAAGGAATTGAGCCTGCTGGCCAGCATCCACCCCACTTTCAGCCAGGCGGTGATTTGCGAAAACCGGGCGGGAGAGCCGGATTGGGCCGGCCTGATCGGCCGGCTGGACCGGACGCTGATCGAGCGCATGGCGCCGGATCTGCACGCGCGCCAGGTGTTCTGCTGCGGCCCCGCGCCCTATATGGCCGCAGTGCGCGAGCTGCTGCGCCAGTGCGGTTTCGACATGAGCCGCTATCACGAGGAAAGCTTCAATTTCGCCGAACTCAGCGCGGCGCCGCCGGACGAGGCGGTGCGGACGCCGCCGCCCGGCGTCGAGGGCCGCGGCTTCAATGTGCGCTTCGCCAAAACGGGGGACGATTTATCGGTGGCGCCGGGGCAGACGGTGCTGGCGGCGGCGCTGGCCAAGGGCATGCGCCTGCCGGCCTCCTGCACCCGCGGCGTGTGCGGCAGCTGCAAGAGCCGTCTGCTGGAAGGCCGGGTGGACATGCGGCACCAGGGCGGCATCCGGCCGCGCGAAGTGGAGCAGGGTTATTTCCTGCCTTGCTGCAGCCTGCCCTTGAGCGATCTGGTGGTGGATCGCTGAGCGCCTGTCCAAATTCTTGCGAGCCAGGCTGAAGCAAGGCGGAAACGAGCGAAAAAGTGGCATGTACAAGCGGCATTGCGCGTTTTGAGCGGGTACTCACCGTACAACGCTTCACGAAGCGCAGCCGTCTTTGACCGCTTCCGCGCGCGCGTCCGTCGCCTCCCCGTCCTTCACGCCTGTCCGGCCGCGGCCGGCGTTTTTGTTTTTGCCGCCGGCGGCGGATTGCGGTTTTTTTACGACACCGGCCGGCCGGGCCGGAGACGAAAGCCGGCGCTGGATTTGGCGGCCAGGCCTATGCCGGCCGGTTTTGCGCGCGGATGTCGGATTTGGACGGCTTGTTGTCGGAATACCCTTACTTGGCCCAGCCCTTCCTTCCTATCTTGAACCTTGATTTACATTAAACATTCTTCGAATTGTCAGCGGCCGCGCCGAAGGGAGCCGGGATGCAAACGATCAAGGTCGAGGTCAGAAACCTCCACAAGGTGTTCGGCGGCAAGCCGGCGGAAGTGATGTCCTTGCTGCGGGCCGGCGAGAGCAAGGACGAAGTGTTTCGGCGCACCGGGGCGGTGGTGGGCGTCAACGACGTGTCGTTCTCGGTGCGCGCCGGCGAAATCTTCGTGCTGATGGGCCTGTCCGGCTCCGGCAAATCCACGCTGATCCGGCTGATCAACCGCTTGCTGGAGCCCAGCGCCGGCCAGATCCTGCTGGACGGCCAGGACCTGACCCGGCTGTCGCCCAGGCAATTGGTGGCCTTGCGCCGCCGCGACATGAGCATGGTGTTCCAGAGCTTCGCGCTGATGCCGCACCGCACGGTGCTGGACAACGCCGCCTTCGGCCTGGAAGTGGCCGGCCTCGGGCGCAAGGCCCGCGAGGCGCGGGCGCGGGAAGTGCTGGAGCAAGTGGGGCTGGCCGCCTTCGCCGGCAAGTACCCGCATCAGCTCTCCGGCGGCATGCAGCAGCGGGTGGGCCTGGTGCGCGCGCTGGCGGTCAATCCCTCGCTGATGCTGATGGACGAGGCCTTCTCGGCGCTGGACCCGCTCAAGCGCGCCGAGCTGCAGGACTTGCTGCTGCAATTGCAGCGCGAGCAGCGCCGCACCATCGTCTTCGTCTCCCATGATCTGGAAGAGGCGCTGCGCATCGGCAGCCGCATCGCCATCATGGAGGGCGGCCGGCTGGTGCAGGTGGGCAGCCCGCGCGAAATCATCGAATGCCCGGCCGACGACTATGTGCGCAACTTCTTCAAGAGCGTGGACACCTCGCGCTATCTGCAGGCCAAGGATCTGATCGAAGCCGCGCCGCCGCCGCGCGCGACGGCCGCTCCGCACGTGGAGCCGTCCTGTAGCCTGTCCGATGTGCTGTTGCGGCTCCAGGGGCAGGCCGAACCGCTGCAGGTGCGCGACGACGACGGCCGCTGCCTGGGCGTGATCACCCCCAGCAGCGTGCTCAACAAGCTGTCCCAGCACCGCCCTAGCGCGGCCGCCCACCACTGAACCCCAACGGGCGTCGCCGGCGCGGGGGCGTGTGGCTCTCGCCGTCCTGAGCGCGTCCGGCGAGACGAGGAGCACGCCGCATGGCCGACACCAGTCCCCAGTCCCCGCTGCCGATAGGCAGCTGGGTCAACCAGATCATCCACTTTCTGCTGGAAAACAACGCCGGCGCCTTCGACGCCGTCGGCGGCGGCATCGACTGGTTCGCCACCCAGGTGGAGGCCTTGCTGCAGGGCGTGCCGCCATGGGCGCTGGCCGGCGTGTTCGCCGGCGTCGGCCTGTGGCGGCTGGGCTGGAAGTTCGCCGTCTTCGTCTGCGCGGCGCTGGGCTTGATCTGGGCCACCGGCTTCTGGAGCCAGACCGTCGCCACGCTGGCGCTGACCCTGTCCGCCACCTGCGTCAGCCTGATGCTGGGGGTGCCGCTGGGCATCTGCTGCGCGCGCTGGAGCTGGGTCAACGCCCTGGTCCGGCCGGCGCTGGACTTCATGCAGACCATGCCGGCTTTCGTTTATCTGATTCCCGCGGCAATGTTCTTCGGACTGGGGCGGGTGCCGGGCATCCTGGCCACGGTGGTGTTCGCGGTGCCGCCGGCGGTGCGCTTGACCAATCTGGGCATCCGCCAGGTGAACCGGGAGCAGGTGGAGGCGGGCAACGCCTTCGGCTGCACCTCTTGGCAATTGCTGTTCAAGGTGCAGCTGCCCATCGCGCTGCCGTCCATCATGGCCGGGGTCAATCAGACCATCATGATGGCGCTGTCCATGGTGATCATCGCCTCCATGGTGGGGGCCGGCGGTCTGGGCAACGATGTCCTGGCCAGCATACAGCGGCTGGACGTCGGCCTCGGTTTCGAGAGCGGGCTGGCGGTGGTGCTGCTGGCCATCATCCTGGACCGGATCACCGAAAGCTTCGGACGCGCGCCGGAAGCGGGCGCCGCGGCCGACGGCTGAGGATGAAACAGGAGGAAACCAGGGACGAAACAATACCTGCGCAACGGTTTTCAAGGCCGGCTGCGAACCGCTTCGGAGCAGAACAACAATTCTTGCAACGCACACATTGGAGGTCGTGATGGGACCGCAACAGATCGCCTCGTTGTCGCATATCGCCTTTTTGCTGCTGGACCGGTTTTCAATGATCGCGTTCTCCAACGCGGTGGAGCCGTTGCGCATGGCCAACTACCTGTCGCGCAAGAAGCTGTACCGCTGGAGCCTGCTGTCGGCGGACGGCGAGCCGGTCAGCGCCAGCAACGGCCTGAGCTTGTCGCCGATCTCCGCGCCGGGCCCTCCGCAACAGTACGACATGCTCATCGTCTGCGGCGGCTGCCAGGTGCGCGAGGCGGCCACCGACAAGGTGCAGGCGCTGATCCGCCGCTTCGCCGCCCAGGGCGTGCCGCTGGGATCGATCTGCACCGGCACCTTCGCGCTGGCCCGGGCCGGGGTGCTGAACGGCTACCGCTGCGCCATCCATTGGGAAAACCTGCTGTCCATCAGCGAGGAATTCCCCCGGACCCGGTTCACCTCGGACCTGTTTGTGCTGGACCGGGACCGCTTCACCTGTAGCGGCGGCACCGCGCCGCTGGATTTCATGTGCCATCTGATCCGCCACAAGGGCGGCAAGAGCCTGGCGGCCGACGTCTCGGTTCAATTCATCGTGGACCGGCTGCGCGACGACGGCGACCGCCAGCACATCCCGCTGCTGGCGCGCATCGGCACCGGGCACGAGGCCTTGCTGGACGCCGCCTTATCGATGGAGAGCAATATCGAGAACCCGCGCTCGCTGGAACATCTGGCGGCGGAGCTGGGCGTGTCGCTGCGCCATCTGGAGCGCTTGTTCAAGCGTTATCTGAGCACCACGCCGGCGCAATACTATCTGGACCTGCGCCTGCGCCGGGCGCGTGAACTGCTGCTGCAAACCAATATGAGTGTGATGGAAGTCACCGTGGCCTGCGGCTTCCTGTCCTCCTCGCATTTTTCCAAGTCCTACCGCGGGCTGTTCGGCTACCCGCCCAGCCGCGAGCGGCAGCAATACCTGGTGGCGGCCGGGGCCATCGCCTGAACGCCTGTTCAAGGCCGGCCGCGCCTTGTCTCGTTCCGGCTCGCGAGACCTTGAACGGGTGCTGGAAACCTAATTGGCGGCGCGGCAGCGGCCGCCGGGCGGACTTTCGCCATCATCGCTGCCCGGGAGGAAGGGATGAATCGATTCAAAGCAATGTCCGCGGCGCTGCTGCTGGCCATCGCCGGCAGCGCGGCGGCACGGGAGCCGGCCGCCTGCCGCAATGTGCGTTTCGCCGATGTCGGCTGGACCGACATCGCGGCCACCACCGGCATGGCCAGCGTGGTGTTGGAGGCGCTGGGCTACCGCCCCAGCGTGACCATGGCCTCGGTGCCCATCGCCTTCTCCGGGCTCAAGAGCCGGCAGATCGACGTGTTCCTCGGGTATTGGAGCCCGTCGATGACGCCGTTGATCGAACCCTATCTGAAAGCGGGCCAGATCAAGGTGCTGACCGAGCCCAATCTGAGCGGGGCCAAGTACACGCTGGCGGTGCCGGACTACGTGGCCGCCGCCGGCCTGCGGGATTTCAAGGACATCGCCCGTTTCAAGGCGCAGCTGGACGGCAAGATCTACGGCATCGAAGCCGGCAACGACGGCAACCGCCTGATCGAGGACATGATCCGCAAGCAACAGTACGGCTTGGGCGGCTTCAAGCTGGTGGAGTCCAGCGAGGCCGGCATGCTGGCCGAACTGGAACGCGCCGAGCGGCGGAAGAAATGGATGGTGTTCCTGGCCTGGGAGCCGCACCCGATGAACGTCAGGCACAAGCTGCGCTATCTGTCCGGCGGCGACGCGGTGTTCGGCCCCAACTTCGGCGCGGCCAGGGTCTTCACCGCGCTGCCGCCGGATTACGAAGCGCGTTGCGCCAATGTCGGCCGCTTGCTGCGCAATCTGCGCTTCAGCACCGATATGGAAAACCGGGTGATGGGGCCGATCATGGACAAGATCAGGCCGGAGGTGGCGGCGCGGGAGTATTTGAAAAAGAACCCGGCGGTGCTGACGAGCTGGCTGGCGGGAGTGGACACCTTCGACGGCCGGCCTGGGCTGAGCGTCGTCGGTCAGGCGCTGGCGCGCTGAGAACCTGTTTACGATCGTGGCGCGTTTGATCGCAAAGGGGTCGCTTTGACTCAAGGCCGGCGTCGCTTTCTTTCCTAGCATCGGGAGCTGATGTCGCCGGTATCCGCCGGCGCGGCAGCGAGGAGACGATGATGACAGGCAATCGCGGAGTGGTGTACCTGGCGCCGGGCCAGGTGGAAGTGCGTTCCATACCCTTTCCGGAACTGGCGTCCCCGGCCGGGCGCAAGCTCGGCCACGGCGTCATTCTCAAGGTGCTGAGCACCAATATCTGCGGCTCGGACCAGCATATGGTGCGCGGCCGCACCACGGCCCCGGCCGGTCTGGTGCTGGGGCATGAAATCACCGGCGAGGTGATAGAGACGGGCGGCGATGTGGAAACGCTGCGCATCGGCGATCTGGTGTCGGTGCCGTTCAATGTGGCGTGCGGACGCTGCCGCTGCTGCAAGGAGCAGGATACCGGCGTGTGCCTGTCGGTGAACCCGGCGCGGGCCGGCGGCGCTTACGGCTATGTCGACATGGGCGGCTGGGTGGGCGGCCAGGCGGAATACGTGATGGTGCCTTACGCCGACTTCAACCTGCTGAAATTTCCGGACCGGGATCAGGCGCTGGCCAAGATCCGAGACCTGACCTGCTTGTCCGACATCCTGCCCACCGGCTATCACGGCGCGGTGTCGGCCGGCGTGGGGCCGGGCAGCACGGTCTACGTGGCCGGCGCGGGCCCGGTGGGTTTGGCGGCGGCGGCTTCCGCGCGCCTGCTGGGCGCGGCGGTGGTCATCGTCGGCGACGTCAATCCGGCGCGGCTGGCCCATGCCCGCGCCGTCGGCTTTGAAACCGCGGATCTGTCGCTGGACGCGACGCTGGGCGAGCAGATCGCCGCCATCCTGGGCGTGCCGGAGGTGGATTGCGCGATCGACGCCGTCGGTTTCGAGGCGCGCGGCCACGGCCACGCCGCCTCGCGGCAGGAGGCGCCGGCCACCGTGCTCAACGCCTTGATGGAAGTGACGCGCGAGGCCGGGCGCATCGGCATTCCCGGGCTCTACGTGACCGACGACCCCGGCGCGGTGGACGCGGCGGCCAAGCAGGGCAGCCTGTCGGTGCGCTTTGGCCTGGGCTGGGCCAAGTCGCACAGCTTCTTCACCGGCCAGACTCCGGTGATGAAGTACAACCGCGCGCTGATGCAGGCGATTCTGTGGGACCGCATTCCCATCGCCGAAGTGGTGGGCGTGGAGATCATCAGCCTGGACAACGCGCCCAGGGGCTACGCCGAGTTCGACGGCGGCGCGCCGAAGAAATTCGTCATCGATCCGCATGGGCAGTTGCGCTAGCCTGCTCTGTTGGCTGGGCATGGGCGGCCTGGTCCTGGACGCGCAGGCTTGGGATGTGTCCGCGACCAGCCCGCTGCCCGGCGGCATCGCGCCGGGGCAGCGCATGGTGGCGCCCAGGGCGAGCCTGGGTCCCGGGCTGCCGTCAACGTCCTTGACGAGCGACGTCTCTCCGCTGGAGGACGAAGCCGCGCTGCTCTCCGGCGCCTGCCGGAACCGCCACTTGAACCCCGAGGCGGTTCGGGCGCATGCTAAATCCCGGCTCAGCGACATCAGCGCCAGCGAGTTGAGCGCTTACCGCCTCGAAGGCATCGTGCCGCAGGGGCCGAACCGGCGCGGGCCCTGGAGCAGCTTCGACTGGGTGTTCACCCGGCCCGACGGCGTGTTGCTGGTGTTGAGCGAATGGGATTTCGTCGCCGACGGTGGCGGCGTGCTGGCGCTGCGGGAAGACATGAATATGAGCGTGCGGGGCCATCCGGCCCGTTTTCAGCTCAGGAGCACGCCCTCCGGCAAGCCGGTGTCCGAGCTGAGCTGGGCCAGCCGGCAAAAGCTTTACAGCCTCAAAGTATGGGACGAGGTCGGCCCCGATGCGCGGCAAACCTATAATTCGGCTTGGCTGCTGCGTTTGGCCGAGCAGATCAGGTAAGCGAAGCGGGGGCCTGCTTGCACTCACTGGGAATCGCCATGTCCTTGACCGCGGAACAACAGGCGCGCATCGCCGCGCTGGTATCGGATCATCAAACGCAGCCGGGCGGTTTGCTGCCCTTGCTGCACGCCGTGCAGGACGAGTTGGGCCATGTGCCGGACGCCGCGACGCCGGACATCGCCCGCGCCTTCCGCCTGAGCCGCGCCGAAGTGCGCGGCGTGCTCAGCTTCTACCACGATTTCCGCGATGAGCCGCCGGCGCGCCATGAGCTGCGGCTATGCCGGGCGGAGGCCTGTCAGAGCATGGGTTCGGAGGCGCTGGCGCAAAGGCTGCGGGCGCGCACCGGCCTGGACGACGCCGGCCGCAGCGCCGACGGTGGCCTGGAACTGCGGCCGGTGTACTGTCTGGGCGCCTGCGCCTGCGCGCCGGCCTTGCTGCTGGACGGCGAATTGCACGCGCGGATCGACGCCGCCGCGTTGGACGCCTTGCTGGCCGGCTGTCTGGAGGAGGGAGGCGCATGCTGACCTTCCATCTACCCTGTGATTCCGCGGCGCGGGCGTTGGGCGCGGACCGGGCCGCGCGGGCGCTGGCCGAGGCGGCGGCGCGGCGCGGCCTGGAAGTGGACATCCGGCGCAATAGTTCGCGCGGCCTGTACTGGTTGGAGCCCTTGCTGGAAATGGACACGCCGCAAGGCCGCGTCGGCTTCGGGCCCTTGACGGCGGCGCAGGCGGACAGCGTGCTGAGCGCCGTGCTGGAGGCGGACGGCCAGCATCCGCTGGCGCTGGGTTTGCTGGAGCGCCTGCCCTATCTGGCCGGCCAGCAGCGGCTGTTGTTCGCGCGCGCCGGGCTGACCCGTCCCTTGTCGCTGGACGATTATCTGGACCACGGCGGCTATCGCGGCCTGGCCCACGCGCTGGAACTGGGCGGCGAGGGCACGCTGGACTGCGTGCTGGAATCCGGCCTGCGCGGCCGTGGCGGCGCGGCCTTTCCCGCCGGTATCAAATGGCGCACGGTGCGCGAGGCGGCGGCGGACGGCAAATACGTGGTGTGCAACGCCGACGAGGGCGATTCCGGCAGTTTCGCCGACCGCATGCTGATGGAGGGCGATCCCTTTTTGTTGATCGAGGGCATGACTATCGCGGCGCTGGCGGTGGGGGCGACCCGCGGCTACCTCTATGTCCGCTCCGAATACGCCGCTGCGGCGGAGACGCTGCGGCGGGCGTTGGAGATCGCCCGCCGGCGCGGCTATTTGGGGCCCGATCTGCAAGGCAGCGGCCGCGAGCTGGAACTGGAGCTGCGCCTGGGCGCGGGCGCGTATATCTGCGGCGAAGAAACGGCCATGCTGGAATCGCTGGAGGGCCGGCGCGGCGAAGTCCGGGCCAAGCCGCCGCTGCCCGCGCTCAGCGGCCTGTTCGGCCGTCCCACCCTGGTGCACAACGTGTTGACCCTGGCCTCGGTGCCCACCATCCTGGCCCGCGGCGCGCCGTATTACCGCGATTTCGGGGTGGGCCGCTCGCGCGGCACCATGGCGTTCCAGCTGGCCGGCAATGTGCGGCGCGGCGGCCTGGTGGAGCGCGGCTTCGGCCTGAGCCTGCGCGAGTTGATCGAGGACTACGGCGGCGGCTGCGCCAGCAGCCGGCCGGTCAAGGCGGCGCAGGTGGGCGGGCCGCTGGGCGCCTGGCTGAGCCCGGCGCAGTTCGACACCGCGCTGGACTACGAGGCTTTCGCCGCCGTCGGCGCCATGCTCGGCCACGGCGGCGTGGTGGTGTGCGACGACAGCGTCGACATGGCGCGGATGGCGCGTTTCGCCATGCGGTTTTGCGCCGAGGAGTCTTGCGGCAAGTGCACGCCCTGTCGCATCGGCTCCACCCGCGGCGTGGAGGTGATGGACCGGCTGCTGGCGGCCGGCGACGCCGCGGAGCGGCGCCGGCATTGGACCCTATTGCGGGATTTGTGCGAGACCATGCGGCACGGTTCGCTGTGCGCGCTGGGCGGTTTGACGCCCTTGCCGGTGCTGAGCGCGGCGCGGGGTTTCCCCGCGGATTTCGGCCTGGACCCGGCCATCGTCGAGGAGGACGCGCCATGAACTGCCAGTTTGACCCCAAGTCGGTCCCGACGGCGGACCTGGGCACGCCGGCGCGCGAGGGCGCGCCGGTGAGCCTGAGCATAGACGGCGTCGAGATCACCGTGCCGGCCGGCACCTCGGTGCTACGCGCCGCCGCGCTGCAGGGCGCGCGCCTGCCCAGGCTATGCGCCACCGACAGCCTGGAGCCGTTCGGCTCCTGTCGCATGTGCCTGGTGGAAATAGACGGCCAGCGCGGCTATCCGGCCGCCTGCACCACGCCGGTGAGCGCGGGCATGGCGGTGCGCACGCAGAGCGAGGCCTTGGCCAGGCTGCGGCGCGGCGTGATGGAACTCTATGTGTCCGACCACCCGCTGGATTGCCTGGGCTGCGCCGCCAACGGCAATTGCGAACTGCAGACCGTGGCCGGCCAGGTGGGACTGCGCGAAGTGCGCTACGGTCTGGCCGGGGCCAATCATCTGGCCGATGCCAAGGATGAGTCCAATCCTTATTTCGATTACGACCCGGCCAAGTGCATTGTCTGCAACCGCTGCGTGCGCGCTTGCGAGGAAACCCAGGGGACTTTCGCGCTGAGCATCGTCGGCCGCGGTTTCGATTCCCGCGTCCGCGCCGCCGGCGGCGCGGACTTCCTCGGCTCGGAATGCGTGTCCTGCGGCGCCTGCGTGCAAGCCTGTCCCACCGCCACGCTGGTGGAGAAAAGCGTGGTCGCGCAGGGGCAGCCGGAGCGCAGCGTGGCGACCACCTGCGCTTATTGCGGCGTGGGCTGCGGTTTCCGCGCCGAACTCAAGGGCGAGCGCGTGGTGAGGATGACGCCGGACCGGGACGGCCGCGCCAATCACGGCCATTCCTGCGTCAAGGGCCGCTTCGCCTGGGGCTACGCCACCCATCCGGACCGCATCGTCAAACCCATGCTGCGCGCCGGCATCCACGAGCCCTGGCGGGAGGTGAGCTGGGAACAGGCGCTGGAGCATGTGGCCGGCGAGTTCCGCCGCCTGCAGACGCGCTACGGCCGCGACGCCGTCGGCGGCATCAGCTCCAGCCGCTGCACCAATGAGGAAACCTATCTGGTGCAGAAGCTGGTGCGCGCCGCCTTCGGCAACAACAATATCGACACCTGCGCCCGCGTCTGCCACTCGCCCACCGGCTACGGCCTCAAGCAGACTCTGGGCGAATCCGCCGGCACCCAGGATTTCGATTCGGTGCTGAGCGCCGACGTGATCCTGGTGATAGGCGCCAATCCCAGCGACGCCCACCCGGTGTTCGGCTCGCTGCTGCGGCGACGGCTGCGCGAGGGCGCGCGGCTGATCGTCATCGACCCGCGCCGCATCGATCTGGCCGATTCGCCGCACGCGGCGCCGGCGCTGCATCTGGCCTTGCGGCCCGGCAGCAATGTGGCCGTGCTCAACGCGCTGGCCCATGTGCTGGTGAGCGAAAACCTGCTGGATCAAGACTTCATCGCCCAGCGCTGCGAGACCGAGGCCTTCCGGCTCTGGCGCGACTTCGCGGCAGAAGCGGACAATGCGCCGGAGCGCGTCGCCGAGGCCAGCGGGGTGCCGGCGGCGCTGATCCGCGAGGCGGCGCGGCTGTACGCGGGCGGCGGCAACGCCGCCATCTACTACGGCCTGGGCGTCACCGAACACAGCCAGGGCAGCACCGCGGTGATGGCCATCGCCAATCTGGCCATGGCCACCGGCAATCTTGGCCGCGCCGGCGTCGGCGTCAACCCGCTGCGCGGCCAGAACAATGTGCAGGGCTCCTGTGACATGGGCTCTTTCCCGCATGAACTGCCCGGCTACCGCCATGTGTCCGACGACGCGGTGCGCGCGCGCTTCGAGGCGGACTGGGGCGTGGACTTGCAGCCGGAGCCGGGGCTGCGGATTCCCAATATGCTGGACGCGGCGCTGGACGGCGGTTTCAAGGGCCTGTACTGCCAGGGCGAGGACATCGCGCAGAGCGACCCCAACACCCAGCACGTGGCCGCCGCGCTGACGGCGATGGAGTGCGTGGTGGTGCAGGACCTGTTTTTGAACGAAACCGCCAAATACGCCCATGTGTTTCTGCCCGGCAGCTCCTTCCTGGAAAAGGACGGCACCTTCACCAATGCCGAGCGGCGCATCTCGCGGGTGCGCCGGGCGATGCGCCCGCTGGCCGGCATGGCGGACTGGGAGGTGACCGCGGCGCTGGCGGCGGCGCTGGGCTATCCGATGGCTTATGCGCACCCTTCGGAAATCATGGACGAGATCGCGCGGCTGACGCCCAGCTTCGCCGGGGTCAGCTACGCCAAGCTGGACCGGCTGGGCAGCCTGCAATGGCCGTGCAACGAGGCGGCGCCCGAGGGCACGCCGGTGATGCACGTCGACCGTTTCTCCCGCGGCCTGGGGCGCTTCGTCGTCACCCGCTACGTGGCGACTTCGGAGCGGGCGGGCAAGCGCTTCCCGCTGTTGCTGACCACCGGGCGGATTCTCAGTCAGTACAATGTCGGCGCGCAGACCCGGCGCACCGAAAACCGGCTTTGGCACGCCGAGGACAGGCTGGAAATCCATCCGGTCGACGCCGAGACGAGGGGCGTCGTCGACGGCGACTGGGTGGCGGTGCACAGCCGCGCCGGCGACACCGCCCTGCGCGCCAAGGTGACCGAACGGGTGGCGCCGGGCGTGGTGTACACCACCTTCCACCACCCGGAGTCCGGCGCCAATGTGGTGACCACCGACAACTCGGATTGGGCCACCAACTGTCCGGAGTACAAGGTCACCGCGGTGGAGGTGAGGAAGACCGCGCGGCCATCGGAGTGGCAGCGCCGTTTCCACGGCTTTGGCGACGAGCAGCAAAGACTGCTGGCCGCCGGGCGGCGGACGGGGAGCCAGACGGAATGAGGCCGGAGCCGCTGGTGAAGATGGTCAACGAGATCGCGCGCTTCTTCGAGGACGCGCAGGGGGAGGACGCGGCGGCCGAGGTCGCCCAGCATCTGCGGCGTTTCTGGACGCCGGCGATGCGCGCAGGCCTGCTGACGCATTGGCGGAGCGCCGGCGCGGCAAGCGGGCTGGTCCCGCTGGCGGCGCGGGCCTTGGGCTGTTTGGAGCAGATGTCCGACAAGGCCGCTGGCTAAGAGTCTGTTTACGATCTGCTGCGCTTGGCGAGACGTCTCACGGTGAGTACCGCTTCGAAACGCTGATGTGCCACGAGCGTATTCCGCTTCTTCGTTAGTTTTCGCCTGGTCTCGCTTTTGCCCGCGAGACTTGGAACAGGCTCTTAAGAGCTTGTTCAAGATGGCCGGCGCGGCCTGTCGGGCGGTGCCGGCGATACGCAAAAACACGCGGTGCAGGCCGCGGATCGCCGCGGCGTCAGCGTCGCCGGCGCGGGGATGGGCCACAGCCGGCGGCGGCCGGTTGCGGACTTTCGCAAGCGGGGCCCGCGTGGTCCCGACCGTGCCGGAGCAAGCGTCATGACGACTACCCTGATCAAGATCGATCTCGATCAATCCCCTTACGACAATCCGCAGATCCACAACCGCTGGCATCCTGACATCCCCATGGCCTGCTGGGTGCTGCCCGGCGACGATTTCGTGCTGGAGTGCTACGACTGGACCGGCGGCCAGGTGCGCAACGACGATTGCGCCGAGGACATCCGCGACCTGGATCTGAGCGCCGTGCATTTCCTGTCCGGCCCGGTGGGCGTGGCCGGCGCGCAGCCCGGCGACTTGCTGGTGGTGGATTTGCTGGACATCGGCGCCTTGCCGGAGCGGCAATGGGGCTTCAACGGCATTTTCTCGCGCAGCAACGGCGGCGGTTTTCTCAGTGAGCATTTTCCGCACGCGCAAAAGACGATATGGGATTTCCAGGGGCTTTACGCCCGCAGCCGCCATATTCCCGGCGTCCGTTTCGCCGGGCTGATCCATCCCGGCCTGATAGGCTGCCTGCCCAGCCGGCCGTTGCTGGAGGAGTGGAACCGGCGCGAGGCCGAATTGCTGCGCGACAATCCGCGCGCGGTGGCGCATCTGCCTTTCGCGCCCAGCGCGCATATGGGCCGCTTGGGCGGCGAGACGGCGCGGCGCGCGGCGGAGGAGGCGGCGCGCACGGTGCCGCCGCGCGAGCATGGCGGCAATTGCGACATCAAGGACTTGTCGCGCTGCGCCCGCGTGTTTCTGCCGGTCTATGTCGACGGCGCCGGCCTGTCGGTGGGCGATCTGCACTTCAGCCAGGGCGACGGGGAGATCACCTTTTGCGGCGCCATCGAGATGGCGGGTTGGGCGCATCTGAAGGTGGATCTGATCAAGGGCGGGGTGGCGGCCTACGGCATCCGCAATCCGGTGTTCCAGCCCAGCCCGCTGGCGCCGCGTCACGGCGATTACCTGATTTTCGAGGGCGTGTCGGTGGACGAGCATGGCGGCCAACACTATCTGGATGTGCAAGTGGCTTATCGCCAGGCCTGCCTGAACGCCATCGACTATCTGGGCAAGTTCGGCTATTCGCGCGCCCAGGCCTACAGCATTCTCGGCTGCGCGCCGGTGCAGGGGCATATCAGCGGGGTGGTGGACGTGCCCAACGCCTGCGCCACGCTGTGGCTGCCGACGGACATCTTCGATTTCGACATCCGGCCGCAAGCCGGCGGACCCCGGCCGCAGCCGCTGGACGGCGTGCCAGTGCCCTTATCCTACGACCTGTAAGAGTCTGGCAATGTCTGCTGCGCTTCGGCGATACGGCGTTGAAAACATCCTCAAAATGCTCATGTGCCGCGCCTACCTTCCGCTTTTCGCTTGTTTTCGCCTTGTCTCGTCCTTTAAGGCGCGACTTGATAGACCGGGTGGTCCGGCGGAATCAGCTCGGTGGCGAGGAAATCGATGAAGGCGCGCACCGCCGGCAGCAGGCCGCGACGGGTGGGGAAGGCGGCGTGTAGAATGCCCCAGGGAATGTCGTAGTCCGGCAGCAGCCGCACCAGCTGGCCGGCCTGCAGCGCCTCGTGGCAGACCAATTCCGGCAGCGCGGCCACGCCCAGGCCGGCGATGGCGGCGTCGCGCAGAACGATCAGGTCGTCGGTCATTAGCCGGGGGCTGTCTATCTGCACGGTGTAGGCGTGGCCGGCCTGATCCAGCAAGGCCCATTGGCCGCGGCCGTCGGGCCGGCTCATGGTCAAGGCCGGCCAGCCGGCCATGTCGGCCGGATGCCTGGGGGCCGGGCGCTCGGCCAGCAAGGCCGGGCTGGCCACCAGGGAGGTCTGGGCGGTGGCCAGCCGGCGCACCACCAGATTGGCGCTGTCCTCGATCACATTGCGCACGCGGATGGCCACGTCCACTCCTTCTTCTATCAGGTCCACGCGCCGGTTGCTGGAATCCAGCTGCACCCGCAGCAGCGGGTGACGGGCCATGAAGCGGGGCAGGGCCGGGGCCAGCAGGGTCTTGGACAGCAGTTCCGGACAGCTGACCTTGATCAGGCCGCGCGGCTCGGCGCTGCTGCGGGCGATGGCCTCGTCGGCGGCTTCGGCTTCCTCCAGCATCGCCTGACAGTGTTGGTAGTACTGCTGGCCGATCTCGGTCAGCGACAGGCGGCGGGTGGTTCTTTGCAGCAGGCGCACGCCCAGCCGCTGCTCCAGCTCCGCCACGCGGCGGGACAGCCGGGATTTGGGGATGCCCAGCACGCGGCCGGCGGCCATGAAGCCGCCGTGCTCAACCACTTTGGCGAAGTAGAGCAGATCGTTCAGGTCCTGCATGATTGTCTCGCTGATGGAACAATGTTTCCGATTTTTGCAGTCTAGTGTGAATTGGTTCGGAAAACTATCATGCAATCACTTTCTCTACCCAGACACCAAGGACCCGACCATGAAACTGTTGCACCTCGACTCCAGCATCCTCGCCGCCAACTCGGTTTCCCGCCAACTGACCGCCGTTGTCGCCGACACCCTGCGTCAGCGTCACGCCAATGTGGAAACCGCTTACCGCGATCTGGCCGGCCAGCCCATCGCCCACCTGTCCGGCGAAATCATCGGCGCCAATTTCACCGCCGAGGCGGACTGGACCGCCACCCAGCGCAGCGAAGCCGCGCTGAGCAATGAGCTGATCGAAGAATTCCTGGCCGCGGACGTGGTGGTGATCGGCGCGCCGATGTACAACTTCTCCATCCCGTCGCAATTGAAAGCCTGGGTGGACCGCGTGGCCGCCTCCGGCCGCACGTTCAAATACACCGAGAACGGCCCGGTGGGCCTGGCCGGCGGCAAGAAGGTGATCGTGGTGTCCTCGCGCGGCGGCGTTTACAGCACCGAGCAGGGCCAACTGATGGACTTCCAGGAAGACTACCTGAAGACGGTGATGGGCTTCCTGGGCGTGAACGACGTGGCTTTTGTCCGCGCCGAAGCGGTGAATATGGGCGAAGACAAGCGCGCCACCGCCATCCACGCGGCCAAGGACGCCATCGCCAAACTGGCGCTGTAATTCTCCTGCCGCAAACGAAGACAGCCGGCCCTTGATGGGCCGGCTGTTTTGCGTCTGGCGCGAGCGGAGAATCTGCTCAATGCCTTTGTCGGGTTAGCCCGCCGACGCGCAGCAGATCGTAAACAGGTTCTCAGGGCAGCTTGCAGCTGTCCGACAGCTTGTCCAGCCCCTGCTGCTCGTGGCGGAAACTGGCCTTGGGCGGCGTGTGGCTGTAGTCGAGGGTGACGACGTAGAGGCTGTCGAAGTCGTTCTTGTCCCATTTGGGCACCTTGTCCGCCGAGCCCTTGTCGCCGTAATCCTGCATCAGGCTGACGGCGAGTTCGCGCAGCAGCTTGTGCTCCCAGGCGATGTAGACGGTTTTGCCGTGCTGCAGCGGGTTGACCAGTTGCTGTTGCAGCGCGTCGATGGCTTCCATGTCGAAGTTGCTGTTCACCGGCAGGCCCAGGGAGATGGCGGTGGGCTCGATGGTGGCCAGCGGGCGGATGTAGTTGAAGGTGCCGGCGGGGTCCCGGGTCTGGCTGGCGGTGGAGGGCGCGAAGATCTGGTCGGCCCGCCCGTATTTTTTGGGCAGCAGCTTGGCCAGTTCCAAAGAGCGGTTGAAGCCCTTGCAATTGAGCTGGCCGTAGCCGCCCTCGGGTTTTTCGCCGTGGCGCAGCATGACCAGCGTCTGGGTCTGCGGCGCCGGGGCGGCGTGCAGCAGGGGGCTGGCCAGCATGGCCAGCAGCAGGCTGAGGCGGGAGAGTTTCATCGCGGGGTCCGTTGGGTCGAAACCCGCTCAGTGTCCCGCAGCGGACGGCGGCGGCGCAAGCTGGGACAAGGATCAGGGTTGCAGCTGCAACTGGGCCACGCTGTCCGCGCTCAGGTATTTGCCGAAGATCTTGCGCAGGGCGCCGTCCTTGAGCATTTGCTGCAGCTGGGCCTGCCATTGTTCCGCCTGCTGCGGGCTGAAGGCGCTGTGCGCCAGCATCAGGCCTCCGGCGATGCGTTCCGAGTTGGGGAACAGGTCCAGCACCGTCACCTGGCCGGACAGGGCCGGGGAGTTGAGCCAGCTGTCGTAGCTGAAAGGGTGGGCGAAGGCGGCGGTGACGATGCGTTGGGACAACATGGCGTAGAGATCGCGTTCGTCATTGGCCATCACCACCTTGCCGCGTTTGGCCAGTTGTTCGATGAAGGCGTCTTGCTCCGGGCTGTGGCGGTAGCCGCGGATCACGCCCCATTTGACCGCCGGTTCGGCCAGCAACTGCTCCAGGGTGCGCGCGCCGATCTGCTTGGACAGCAAGATCATGTTCTTGCTGTAGAAGTAGGGATAGATCCAGGCGTATTTGCGGCGGTCAGCGGTGGGGATGGTGGAGGTGCCCAGATTCAATTGGCCGTGCTCCAGCATTTTCAGCACGCGGATGCGGGGATAAACGTCTTCCTGGACGATATTGCAGCCCAGCCGGCGCGCCAGCTCGTGCACCAGGTCCACATCGTAGCCGTGGCCGTTTTCATAGGCGCTGCCAATCAGGTAGTAACCCACTTTCAGGCCGTCGGCCGGGCAGGGCGAATCGCCCAGCGCCGCCGCCGATGCCAGCGCGCCGCCCAGCAGCGCCGCCCAGTGTGCTTTCATGCCGTTCTCCCGTACGCGTTCCGTTTAGCTATAGCCGGATTCGTCGGGTCTTGCCGCATGCGAGTGATTGTTATTCCAGCATGCCGCGCACGCTGTCTTCGCTCAGGTATTTGCGCAGAATGCGCTGCAGGCTGCCGTCCGCGCGCATCGCGTCCAGTTCCGTCCGCCAGCGGCGCATCTGGGGTTCGCTGAAGCTGCGGTGGGACAGCACCAGGCCGTTCTCCAGGCTGCTGTCGCGGAAGGGGTCCATGACCTTGACTTGCAGCCGGGCGCGCGGCTGGCCGTTGAGCCAGTGGTCGTAGACCTGGGGCTGGGAGAAGGCGGCGGAAATGGAGCCGCTGCGTAGCATGTCCAGCAGGTCTTCTTCGTTGGCGGCGCAGATCAGCTTGTCGCGCTTGGCCATCTGCTGCAGGAAATAGTCCTGCAAGGGGCTGTTGCGGTAGCCGATGACGGCGCCCCATTTCAGCTTGGGGTCGTTCAGCCATTGCTCAGGCGTTTTGCCTTGCACCGCCGGGCTGAGCAGGGTCATGTTGCGGTCGCGGGTATAGGGCAGCACCCAGGCGTAGCGCAGCCGCTTTTGCAGCGGGATGGTGGAGGTGGCCAGATTGAGCTTGCCGTGTTGCACCAGCAGCAGCACGCGCAGGCGCGGGTATTCGCGTTCTTCGCGGATCTTGCAGCCCAGCCGGCGCGCCAGTTCGTGGACCAGGTCCACGTCGTAACCCTTGCCGCCTTCATAGGCGGTGGTCGTCGGGTAGTATCCAACCTTCAGTCCCTCCGCCGGACAGGCGGGCGCGGCGGCGCCGGCCTGTGCCGCGGCGGCGCAAAGGCAGAGGAGGGCGGTCAGGTGCTTGCTCATGGCGCTTCCTTTGCCGAGGGTGGACGAAAACAAGACAGGCTGCCGGAAGGGCAGCCTGTCGGCGGCGCTGTAAACGCGGTTTACAGCTTGATCAGCGTGCTCTTCAGCTCAGTGTATTTTTCCAGCGCGTGCAGCGACTTGTCGCGGCCGTTGCCGGATTGCTTGAAGCCGCCGAAGGGGAAGTTCATGTCCCCGCCTTCATCATAGCAATTCACCCACACCGTGCCGGCGCGCAGGCGGCGCGACACCTGGTGCGCGGTGCTGACGTTGGAGGTCCACACCGCGGCCGCCAGGCCGTATTCGGTGTCGTTGGCGATGCGGATGGCGTCTTCCACGTCGTCGAAGGTGATGACGGACAGCACCGGGCCGAAGATCTCCTCGCGGCAGATGGTCAGATCGGCGCTGGGGCAGTCAAACGCCGTCGGTTCGATGAACAGGCCGGTGTCGGTGTGGGCCGGTTTGCCGCCGAACAGCTTCTTGGCGCCCTCGCTGTCCCCCTTGCCGATATAGGACAGCACCTTGTCGTACTGGATGCGGTCCACGATGGCGCCCATATTGGTGGCCGGGTCCAAGGGGTCTTGCGGATAGTAGCGGGCCGCCGCCGCCTCCAGCTCCTGCAGGAAGCGCGCCTTGATGTCGCGGTGGACCAGCACGCGGGAGCCGGCGGTGCAGACTTCGCCCATATTGTAGAAGATGCCGCCGGCGGCGGCGCGCGCCGCCTGGGCGACGTCCGGGCAGTCCGGCAGGATGATGTTGGGCGATTTGCCGCCCAGCTCCAGCCAGACGCGCTTGAGGTTGGATTGCGCGGCGTAGCCGGCGATCAGCTTGCCCACGCCGGTGGAGCCGGTGAAGGCGACGCAGTCCACGTCCATGTGCAGCGCCAGCAATTTGCCCACGTCGCCGGCGCCGGGCAGCACCTGGAACACGCCGTCGGGGATGCCGGCCTGCTTGGCCAGCGCCGCCAGGCGGATGGCGGTGAGCGGGGATTTTTCCGAGGGCTTGATGATCACCGGGTTGCCGGCCGCCAGCGCCGGGCCAAACTTCCAGCTGGCCATCATGATGGGGTAGTTCCACGGCACGATGGCGGCCACCACGCCGATGGCTTCGCGGGTGACCAGGCCCACCACCTTGGGGTCCACCGGCGCCACTTCGCCGCCTATCTTGTCTATGGCTTCGGCGAACCATTCCACGCAATAGGCGCTGCCGGGCAGGTCCACGCTGAGGGTGTCGCTGATGGGCTTGCCCACGTCCAGGGTTTCCAGCAGGGCCAATTCATCGCCGTGCTCGTAGATCAGCGCGGCGAAGCGCTTGAGGATGCGGCCGCGCTCGCGCGGCGGCAGGCCGGACCAGGCGCCGGAGTCGAAGGCTTGGCGCGCGGCGCGCACCGCGCGCTCCACGTCGGCCTCGCCGCACCAGGCCACGTCGGCCAGCTTCTCGCCGTTGGCGGGGTTGTTGCAGGCAAAGCTTTTGCCGTCTTGCGCCGCGCAGTACTCGCCGGCGATGAAGGCGCGCCCTTCGATCTTCAGTTGAGCGGCGAATTGCTTCCATTCGGCATGCGTTCTAGCCATTTACTCTCTCCTTTGATGATCCTGCGCCGTCCGTTGGCGGCACCGGTATCGCTTGACGCGGGTTTAACTGCTTTGTCGTCTGTCGTGGGCTTGGAGCCGGCGGGGCGGGCAAAGCTCCCCGGCCTGGCCTTATGGCCTGCTGGTCGCCGGATGCGGTCTTGCCGGCGCTTCTTGTTCTTAATGGTTCTTAGAGCCTGTTCAAAGTCTCGCGAGCAAGGGCGAGACAAGGCGAAAACGAGCGAAAAAGCGGAATGTACACGTGGTACATGAGCATTTTGAGCTTGTTTTGAACGCCGTATCGCCGAAGCGCAGTAGACATTGAACAGGTTCTTAGAATGTGGGCGGCGAACTGGCGCTGACCACCTCGCAGGTTTCGGCGCCGACGTTGCGAAAGCGATGGGGCAGCCGGCTGTCGAAGTAATACGCGTCGCCCGGCCCCAGGATGCGGCTCTCGTTGTTCACCGTCACTTCTATACTTCCTTTGATGATGACGCCGCCTTCCTGGCCGTCGTGCGTCAACATGTCCGGCCCGGTGTCGGCGCCGGTTTCGTAGACTTCGCGCAGGATGGCGATGTCGCGCTTGTCGTGGGCGGTGCCCACCAGCAGCAGCCGGATTTGCTCATTGCCCAGATTGGGTAATTCGTGGGCCTGGTAGAACACGCGCGCCTGTTCCGGGTCGGAATCAAAGGTGAAAAAATCCGCCAGCGTCATCGGCAGCCCTTCCAGCACCTTTTTCAGCGAGCTGACCGATGGGCTGACCCGATTTTGTTCGATCAGCGAAATGGTGCCGTTGGTGACTCCGGCTCGTTTGGCCAGTTCCCGCTGCGACAGCCCGAAACGATCCCTGACCATGCGTAATCTCGCGCCAACGTCCATGGATTCCTGCTCCGTCAGTATGTTAATAATTTTAGACGCTTTATGATAATTATTTTGTACGGACTCTGCACTACTTGCTGCGACGCAAAATCGAATATCTTTGCATCGGTGGGGGTTTATAGTCAGAATCAGAAACAAGGGGCAAGCGTATTGTGAATTTTCTTAAACGCTTGCGCGGCACTTCCGCAACAAATCTAAGTGAGGAGAGCGACATGCTGATCGGTGTTCCCAAGGAGATCAAGAACCACGAGTATCGTGTTGGCCTAACCCCGTCTGGAGTCCGGGAGTTAGTCGCCAACGGTCACAAGGTTTTGGTCCAGACCCAGGCCGGCCTCGCCATCGGTTTCACCGATGAACAGTATATCCAGGCCGGCGCCTCCATTGCCTCCAGCGCCGAAGAAACCTTCGAACGCAGCGACATGATCGTCAAGGTGAAAGAGCCGCAGCCGGTGGAATGTCGGATGCTGCGCCGGGATCAGCTCCTGTTCACCTATCTGCATTTGGCGCCGGACCCGGAGCAGACCAAATTATTGCTGGAATCGGATGCCATCGCCATCGCTTACGAAACCGTCACCGACGAGCGCGGCGGCCTGCCGTTGCTGGCGCCGATGTCGGAAGTGGCCGGCCGCATGGCGATACAGGCCGGCGCGCACGCGCTGGAAAAGGCCCAGGGCGGCCGCGGCGTCTTGCTGGGCGGCGTGCCGGGCGTGGCCCCGGCGCGGGTGGTGGTGATAGGCGGCGGCGTGGTGGGGCTGAACGCCGCGCGCATGGCCATGGGCGCCGGCGCCGAGGTCACCATTCTGGACAAATCGCTGCCGCGCCTGAAGGAAATCGACATGGTGTTCGGCGGCCGCATCAAGACGCTGGTGTCCAACTCCGCCAATATCGAAGACAGCCTGCGCGAGGCGGACCTGGTGATCGGCGCGGTGCTGATTCCGGGCGCGGCGGCGCCCAAGCTGGTGACGCGGCCGATGCTGAAAATCATGAAGCCCGGCGCGGTGCTGGTGGATGTGGCGATAGACCAGGGCGGCTGCTTCGAGACCAGCCGGGCCACCACGCACCAAGATCCCATTTACGTGGTGGACGGCATCGTCCATTACTGCGTGGCCAATATGCCCGGCGGCGTGGCGCGCACCTCCACCCAGGCGCTGACCAACGCCACCTTGCCGTACACGCTGGAGCTGGCCAACAAGGGCTGGCGCCAGGCTTTGCTGGACAACGCCCATCTGCGCAACGGCCTCAACGTCTGCCGCGGCCGGCTCACTTACCAGGCGGTGGCCCAGGCGCTGGGCCACCCGTTCATCGACCCGATCGAAGCCATCAAGGCGGCTTCCTGACCCGTATCAAGGATTCGAAATGTTGCAAGCTATCATCGGCATACCCTGTGACATCAAGATGGTAGGCCCGCTGCCCTTCCACTCCGTGGGCGAGAAATACATCGCCGCCGCAGCCGGCGGCGCCGGCGGCGTGCCGGTGCTGCTGCCGGCGCTGGGCGACAAGACCGCGCTGAGAGACGTGCTGGAACTGGTGGACGGCGTGTTGCTGCCGGGCTCCCTGTCCAATGTCGAACCGCACCGCTACGGCGGCGCGCCCAGCCGGCCCGGCACCATGCACGACCCCATGCGCGACGCCACCACGCTGCCGTTGATTCAGCAAGTGCTGGAGCAGGGCATTCCCCTGCTGGGCATCTGCCGCGGCTTCCAGGAAATCAATGTGGCGATGGGCGGCGAACTGTACCAGCACGTGCAGGAAGAAGAAGGCAAGCGCGACCACCGCGAGCCGGACACGCCGGACCTGGACGCGATGTACGCCCTGTCCCACCCGGTGCGCTTCGCCGAGGACGGTCTGCTGCGGCAATGGACCGGCCAGGAGTCCGCCATGGTCAACTCCCTGCACCAGCAGGGCATCAAGCGGCTGTCCGATCGCCTGATCTGCGAGGCCGTCGCCGACGACGGCCTGGTGGAGGCCTACCGCGTGCGCGACGCCAAGGGCTTCGCCTTCGCCGCGCAATGGCACCCGGAATGGAAGTACTGGGACAACCCGCTGTCCATGGCCATCTTCAAAGCATTTGGCGACGCCTGCCGCCAACGCCGCGAACAGCGGCAACGCGGGCCGCAATTAACCGAGACCTTGTGTCACCACTCGGAATAACACACACAGAGGAAGAGAACATCATGACCCATCAGATCAATGAATGGCTGCGAGAGCACCGGATCACTGAAGTCGAGTGTATCGTCCCCGACATGACCGGCGTGGCGCGCGGCAAGATCGTGCCCAAGGACAAGTTCGTGTCCGACCCGGAAATGCGCCTGCCCGAAGTCGTGCTGATCCAGACTGTGACCGGGGACTACCCCGACGACAGCATGCTGGACCTGACCGACCCGGACATGGTGCTGGCGCCGGACCCGAACACCCTGCGCTTCGTGCCCTGGGCCGTGGATCCCACCGCTCAATTGATCTACGACTGTCTGCGCGCCGACGGCAGCCCGGTGGACGTGGCGCCGCGCAATGTGCTCAAGCGCGTGATCGGCCTGTTCGACGAGATGGGTCTGGAGCCGGTGCTGGCTCCGGAAATGGAATTCTACCTGCTGTCCCCCAATCCGGACCCGGACATCCCGCTGGCCGCGCCGGTGGGGCGCACCGGCCGCGCCGAGTTCGGCCGCCGCTCCTACTCCATCGACGCGGTCAACGAGTTCGACCCGCTGTTCGAAGACATCTACGACTACTGCCATGCGCAGAATCTGGAAGTGGACACCCTGATTCACGAGGTGGGCACCGCGCAGATGGAAATCAACTTCCTGCACGGCAACCCGCTGGAACTGGCCGACCAGGTGTTCCTGTTCAAGCGCACCGTGCGCGAGGCGGCGTTCCGCCACAATATGTACGCCACCTTCATGGCCAAGCCGATGGAGAACGAGCCGGGCTCCGCCATGCACATGCACCAGAGCCTGGTGGACAAGAACACCGGCCGCAATGTGTTCACCAATGAGGATGGCAGCCCGTCCGACCTGTTCTTCCACTACATCGCCGGCCTGCAGAAATACGTGCCCAAGTCCATGCCGCTGTTCGCGCCCTACGTGAACTCATTCCGCCGTTTGTCGCGCTACACCGCGGCGCCGACCAACGTCGAATGGGGTTACGACAACCGCACCGTGGGCCTGCGCGTGCCGCATTCCTCGCCGGCGGCGCGCCGCATCGAAAACCGGGTGCCGGGCGTGGACGTCAATCCCTATATCGCCATGGCCGCGACGCTGGCCTGCGGCTACCTGGGCATCATCAACAAGCTGCAGCCCAGCGAGCCGCGCCAGACCGACGCCTACGAGCTGCCTTACCAGTTTCCCAACTCCTCGGAGGAGTCCTTGCAGCAGCTGGCGTCCTGCAAGGAAATGGCCGAGGTGCTGGGCGAGCGCTTCGTCAGCATGTACGTGGGCATGAAGGAGAAGGAGTTCTCCGAATACTTCCGCGTGATCAGCCCGTGGGAGCGCAAGTTCCTGCTACTGCACGTGTGATTTAGCTATGACATTGGGCTGATTTGTCCGTTAGAATCAGCCCGGACAGCCAGGATAAGCACTGAAAATACGCCAATGGCGAAGGAGGGGCGGCAGAGAACATCTCCGCCCCGTTGGAGAATACTGGAAGGAAGTCCTATGCAGAATCAACAACGCACGACCGAACAATGGCGCCAACTGGACGCAGCGCATCATCTGCATCCGTTTACCGATACCCAATCGTTGAACCAGCAGGGCGCGCGGGTGATGACTCGCAGCGAGGGGATTTACCTGTGGGATTCCGAGGGCAATAAGATCATCGACGGCATGGCCGGCCTGTGGTGCGTCAATATCGGCTACGGCCGCAAGGAACTGTCCGACGTGGCCAAGAGCCAGATGGACGAACTGCCCTTCTACAACACCTTCTTCAAGACCACCCACCCGGCGGTGGTGGAACTGTCCCACCTGCTGGCGCAAGTGACGCCGGCCGGCTACGAACATGTGTTCTACACCAACTCCGGCTCCGAGGCGGTGGACACCATGATACGCATGGTGCGCCATTACTGGGACGTGCAGGGCAAGAAGGAGAAGAAAACCCTGATCGGCCGCTGGAACGGCTATCACGGCTCCACCATCGGCGGCTCCAGCTTGGGCGGCATGAAGTATATGCACGAGCAGGGCGACCTGCCGATTCCGGGCATGGCCCACGTTGAGCAGCCGTGGTGGTACAAATACGGCAAGGATCTGAGCCCGGACGAGTTCGGCGTGGTGGCCGCGCGCTGGGTGGAAGAGAAAATCCTGGAAATCGGTCCGGAAAAAGTGGCCGCCTTCGTGGGCGAACCCATCCAGGGCGCCGGCGGCGTGATCATCCCGCCGGCCACTTACTGGCCGGAAGTGGAACGCATCTGCCGCAAATACGATGTGCTGCTGGTGGCCGACGAGGTGATCTGCGGCTTTGGCCGCACCGGCGAGTGGTTCGGCTTCGAGCACTTCGGCTTCCGTCCGGACATCTTCACCACCGCCAAAGGCCTGTCCTCCGGCTATCTGCCCATCGGCGCGGTCTTCGTGGGCGAACGCGTGGCCCAGGGCCTGATCGCCGGCGGCGACTTCAACCACGGCTTTACCTACTCCGGCCACCCGGTGGCCAGCGCGGTGGCGCGCGTCAATATCGAGCTCCTGCGCGACGAAGGCATCATCGACCGTGTCAAGAACGAAACCGGTCCCTATATGCAGAAGCGCTGGCGCGAGACCTTCAGCCAGTTCGAGCACGTGGACGATGTGCGCGGCGTCGGCCTGATCCAGGCGTTCACCCTGGTCAAGGACAAGAGCAAGCGCGAGCTGTTCCCGGAGTTCGGCGACGTCGGCCTGATGTGCCGCGACATCTTCTTCAGCAACAACCTGATCATGCGCGCCTGCGGCGACCACATCGTGTCCGCGCCGCCGCTGGTGATCAGCAAGGCTGAAATCGATGAAATGCTGGGCGTGGCCGCGCGCTGCATGGAGACGTTCGAGCGCAAATTGAAGGACAGCGGTCTGGTCTGAGCGGAATTCGCGCACGGGCCGGCATCAAGCCGGGGCGGCCAGCCCCGGCTTTTTTCTTGGGGCCTGTTCGGGCGCGGGTCCGGGTCTCGCGGGCCAGGCCGCTGCGGCTCGCGGCCGCAGGGTGACGAGCGTTCCCGTGCGGCGCTCGCCGTGTCGCTGAGGCGCAGCGGGCTTTGAACGGGTTCTCAGTGCCGGTAGGTGCTGAGCCTGACGCCGCCCTCGGGCGTGAAGCTCGCATCCAGCAACAATTCGCCGTGCGGTTTCAAGCGGCAACGCAGCCGGTAGCGCAACACCATTTGCTCGTGGTCGCCGCGGAAATCGACCTCGACCGCGTCCAGCCTGGGTTCGTAGCGCAGCAGGGTCTGTTCGATGCTGCGCATCAGCTGATGGGCGCTGGCGGGCAAATGGCGATAAACGTGGCCCAGGTCCGGCAGGCCGTAATCGGGCAAATGCTTGAGCGAACCGGCGCGCGCGTTCAGGATGCGCCGAATGCTGTCCACCACGCTGCGGGAGAACTGCTGCTCCGGCGCAAGGCGATCCAGCGCTTGGCCGTCGGCAAACTGCCCGGTCAGCATTTCATATAGTGAAGCCCCCATGCTCAGCCCTCCGCCCGACGGCGTTCCAGCGCATAGCCGCGCAACTCCAGTTGCAGCGGCTTGTCGTTGTCCAGCTCCTTCTTGTCCAGCAGCAGCCGCCATTGCCGTTCCGGGCCGGCTTGCCGGAACAGCGCGATCACGCCGACGTAGGCCGCGTCCTGGCGGTAAGGCTCGCGCAGGCTGACCGCCGCGCCCGGCCGCAGCAGTACTTGGTGGCTGGCCAACAAGTCGTCGGCGAGCACGGACTGATCCTGCTCCAGCAGCGTCGGGTAGGGCGCGGCCAGAAAGGCGGCCTTGTCCTTCAGCTGATACACCCTCACCACCACCGACAGCGGCCGCTGCCCGGCTTCGGTGTTCAGCTCCTCGCTCGCGATCAAATCCAGGTTCAGACGCTCGACGCGGGTGAGGAAGATCTTTTGAGCGGCGCTGACGGTGACGTTCTTGGTGCTTTGCCACAGGCCGCAGCCGCTCAGCGGCAGCGTCAGCCCCAGCCAGACCAGTCCGGCGCTCAGGGCGGGGAGGCGATGTTTCATCCGGGTTCTCCTGGCTGCCGGTCGCAGACGTCCGACAGCGGTTGATAATGACCGATGCGCAAGCGGCGCCAGCGCCGGCCCGCCTCACCGGCCAGGGCGGCGCCCAAGCCCAGCCTGGGCCGGGCGCGGGTGTCCAGGCGGCTGGCCGGCAACCAGTTGGCGGGCAGCTCCAGCCAGATTTCCGCCTCCAGCCGCCATCCCAGGTAAACGCGGGTCAGCGCCAGCACATCCCGGTGCAAGGGGCCGCCGGGCAACAGGGCGGGCACGCAGTCGGCCTGAGCCGGGCGGACGGTCACGGCGATCGCGTGATTGGCGGCGCGCAGCCGGCGGCCCAGGACGAATTCGCCGGCGCGCAGCGGCGGCCGGGCGGAAAGAGGGGGCGGCTCGTCCAGCGCCGCCCAGCGGGGCAGGAATTCCCGTACCCGGATGTCGGCCGCGGGCAAGGCGTGGCGGATCACGCTGGCCAGGCCGGAAGCCGGCCGGGTGCGTTGGCCCAGCAAGGCGAGCAAGCCCAGCATGCGCCCGGCGGGCAGCTGCCGGCGCTCCGCCGCCTCGCCCACGCCCATGCCGATCAGGCCCAGCAGGGCCTTGGACAGCGGATCGCGCGCGCCGGGCCGGAAGGCCAGCGGGTAACGGTATTTGCCCCAGGCGCGATAGAGCAGGGCGGTGAGGCGATGGCTGAACAGATCCAGCATCGCCGCCAGCGCTTCGTGCCCCTCGCGGCGGGCGGCGATGTCGTCCAGAAAGTAATAGGGCAGCACGGCGTCGACTCCGTAAAGCCCCATGAAGGCGGTGCGCAGCACCGGAGGGCGGCCGGTGTCGGGGTCGGCCGGTTCGGCGCGGACGATCTCGCCGGCGGGAAAGCCCAGAGACGGCGAGGGCAGCAGCCGCACCGGCTCGTCGGCCGGGCTGTCGGCCGCGCCCAGGCGCCGGTCGCCGGGCAAGCGCTCCAGCACGCGGCAGAATTGAAAAAAGTTGTACGAGGGAGCGGATTGCAGCCAGGCGTAAAATTCGGCTTCTGTCATAGCGGAGGCGCCTCCGTCTTGCTGTCCGGCCAAGAAACCCGTTCGTTTTCCGGCAGGATGCGCAGTTCGAAGCGGGTGAACAGATTCATGTCGGCGTAGGCGGCGAAGAAACGGTGCATCAGATCCCCGAACAGATGGAGGTCGCCCGGTCCGGCGAAGCAGGTCCGGTCCACCGCCAGCTCGATGCGGACCCCGCGCTCCATGCAGCCTTGCTTCACCCGGCTGACCAGTTGATGCCTGACCTCCAGCAGTCCGTTCAGCCGTTGGCGGTTCAATTCGTCCTCGGTCCAGTCGTACAGCGCCAGCGTGCCGCGCAGCACTTCCACGTCCAGCAGCGACAGAAAGTTGGGCGCCAGGTGCGAGAGCACCCGCCATTGATAACGGTCTTCCGCCGGCGGGTAGCAGGGAAGGGTGGGCGGGGTCAGATTGGCGATCCGGGTCAGCGGCGTGGACGGCGAGCGCTCCAGGATTTGCGCCTCGCGCAGCGCTTTGCGCGGCAGCATGCCGTTGGTGCCGGTGACGCGCAGCGACAGGATCTCTGCACGCATCGCCGCCGACGGCGAATCCCATAGATGGCCGCCCAGCACCAGCCAGGTTTCCGGTCTGCCGGCCGCGCCAAGCCGGGTTCGGGCATGGTAGAAGCGTTCCGGCGCCTCGTCGCGCAGCATGCCGCCCCGGTGCTGGAAGCTGGAGAACGGCAAGTAGGCGTGGCGGCCGCCGTTTTCGGTGTCCATGGAGACGACCTCGTCCACCGACCAGGCCTCGATCTCCGGCCCCTGGCTCGCCAGCGGCACCACCCGGTATTCATGGCTCAAGTGGTCGACATGCAGCGGCTCGGCTTCCAGCGGGAACAGATTGATCGCCGGCACGCAGTGCAAGCGCAGATTGTCGGCAGTGAACGGCATGTCCGCCGGATAGCGCTGCGTCAGGGTCAACTCCAGCGCAAAGCCGGTCGCGTCTCCGGGCAGCAGAGCGGCGTCCAGCCCGGCCAGATCGAGAAACTGGAACTTTTCGCGGAAGCAAAAGTACTCCAGCAGCAGCTGATAGCCGCCAAAGGCGTTGTCGGCCTTGGGCCAGAGCCGGTCCGCGTCGTCGAAGCCCGCCGGCTCGAAGCGCAAGGCCGGCGCTTCCCGGGGCGGATGCGGGGCCTGGCCCAAAGGCCGCAAGCGCGCGCGGCCCAACTGCCGGGTCAGCGCGTGACGCAGCGCGAAGGCGATGGGCGGATCGGCGGCGAGGAACAAGCGCAGGCGGGACAGGTCCAGCGCCTCGCGCTTGGCCGCCGCGCCCAGCTCAAAGCGCAGCTCCAGCACCGAGCGTCCTTCGCCGTCCAGGCGCGCGCCGGCCTGGCTCAGCAGCAAGGGTTGAATCGTCGCCGGCTGGGTGGTGCGGTAGGCGCAGCGCACCCCGCTCGCGCCCAGCGGCGCGGTGCGCACGCTCAATCCGGCTTCCACCGGTTTGGCCTGTTGCAGCGCATGGGCGTCGGCGCGCAGCTCCAACACGGTCAGCGACGGCACCATGCGCAGATAATGCGGCCACAGCATATTGACCAGGCCTTCGGTCAGCTCCGGGAAGTCGTCGTCCAATTTCTGGCGGATGCGGCCGGTGAGAAAGGCGAAGCCTTCGAACAGACGCTCCACATACGGATCGCGCTTGCCCACCCGGTCGATATTCAGCAGGGCGGCGCGGTCTGGGTGGGCGCGGGCGAACTCCTTGCCGGCTTCGCGCAGATAGCGCATTTCCGCTTCGTAATAGCGCAGGGTCAGGTCATCCATAGACGGCTTTCATCGGCGGGTGGGAAAAGCGCCGCTCGCGGCGCGGACGGCTTCACGGCAAGGCCCCGGACAGCGCCCGGGCCGGGTCCAGCGCGGCCAGGCGCGCGTTGAGCCGTTCCAGTTGCTGGCCCAGACCGGCGCGGTCCGCGTCCTTGCGCTGCATGCGTTGGCGCAGCAGCCGCGCCAACTGCGCCAGCAGTTCGAAGGCCAGCTCCGGTTCCCAGACGTCCAACTGGTGGCCGTCCGCCTGGCGCAGCAGCGCCTCCAGCAAATGGACGGCCATTTCGGCGCGGCCGTGGCGTTCCGCCAGCCGGGCCAGCAACAATTGCCGCAGGCAGCGTTCGCGGCCGCCCGCGGCGGCGGGCAGGGCCTGCACCCAGGCGAAGGCGGCGGGCAAGCCCTGCTGCGCGGCGATGGCGTGGGCCTGGGTTTCGGTTTCCGGCCAGTCCGCGCGGTCGTCCGCCGCCGGCGCGGCGAGAGCGGCGGAATCCGGCCGCCGCCATTGCGCCAGCCATTCCAGCGTGGCGTCTTCCGCGAACGGACTGCCGTCGCTGAAGCTCAGTTTCTCCACGCCGGGCAGCCGCTGGCACAGCCGTTGAATATCGTCGCGGATCAGCTCCGCCAGCGGCGCGGTCATTTCGCCGCCGTGCTGGTAGGCCAGCCAGGCGTAACGCTGCAGGTCCAGCCACCAGTGATTGGCCCCTTCCGCGAAGGCGCTTTCCGCCCGCTCGCTCAAATCCCGCCATTGTTGTTGCAAGAGCAGGCGCTTCAGTTGCTGGCGCAGCTCGGCGCGCGGCGGCGGCAGCCGGCTGCGGCCGTCGGCGTCGCCGGGCGGCGGGCTGCTCAGCGCCTCCCAGCGCACGGCGCGCAGCAGGCGCAGGGCGGCGGCCTGGCCTTCCGGCTGTTGGCGCAGAAACACCGCCATCCGGCGCGCCTGCTCCAGCAGTTCGCGCCAGGAGCCGACATCGTCGGCGCCCGGCGGCGGCGCGTCGGCCGTCGCGGGGGCGGGCGCGTCCATGGCCGCATTGCCGGCGGGGGGGCTTGGCAGGCGCGGTTGAAGGCTGCGGCCCAGGGCATCCAGCCGCAGCGGCGGCGCCGGGCTGTCGGCCGCGAGCCGCTGCAGCAGCAGCAAGGCGGCCGCGGCCCGCCGCCACGCTTCGCCGTCGTCGTCTGCCAGCACCGCCAGCTGATCGGTGAAGCGTTCGCTGGCCAACCACTCCAGCGCATTGCGCCGCCGCGCCGGCTGGCGCGGCCAGACCGTGTCCGGGTAGCGCTCCAGCAAGGCGGCGCTCAGCTCCAGCCCGTCCGCCAGGCCGGCCACGCCGTCCTGGCGCAGCCGGGCGCAGGCGTAGTAAGCCGCCACGCGCAAATCCTTGCCGCGGGTTTTCAGCAAGGTTTCCGCATGCGCCAAGGCCAGCGGCGCGTTCATGCCGGAGAGGCGGGTCACTTCCTCTTTCAAGGCCTGAAACTCGTCGTCGTGGGACAGGTCCTCGCCGCAGGGCGCGGCGTCGGAAATCGGCTTCAGCCAAGCGGCCCAACGCGGCAGCCGCTGGCGGGCTTCTTCTTCCGGCGCGGTGTTCAGGCCCAGCAGCGCGCGCACCCAGCTCACGGGCACCCTCGCGGCGTCTTGCCGGACGGCGTTCTGCGCGCGGACAGCGTGGCCGGCCGCAAACCCATCCGGTAAGCCTGGACATTGATGGCGAGCGCGCCGCGGCCCGGCAGCATGGCGCGGCAGGCTTCGCCTCGCAGCGGATATTCGCGCCGGAGAATGCTCAGTTCCTCCTCGCTCCAGCGGTGCGGCGGCCTCAGGCCCAGAGCCTTGGCTTGAGCGTGGATGGCGGCGGGGCTGCGATCAGGCAGCAAGCTTTGACAGGCGGCGCCTATCAAGGGGTACTCCTGGCGCAGCACTTCCAGTTCGCGCGCGTTCCATTCGACGAGAGGTTTGTGTGTCGGCAAGGACTTGGGCGTCATGATTCGCGTCTCCTCAAGGTTGGGGCCGCCGGGCCGGCTTGGCCGCGGCGGGCGGCGAGTTAGGCTCCACGATAAAAATCCGCGCCGGCAGCTGGAACTGGATCAGCTGCAACAAGGCCAGCGGGCCGGCTCCGGCCTCGCTGCGCAGCTGGTAGCGTGCCTGATGCCCGTCCGGCAAGGCCCAGCTCAACTGCCAGCTGGCGCGGTCAATCTGTTCGCGCTGGGCCTGCTCCAGCAGGCGCAGCACGCCCCAGCGGCCGGGATGGTCCTGGGTCTGGCGCAGGCCGGTCTTCTCGGTCTGCCATTGCAGGCTGGCGCCGGCCTTCAGCGGATCGCCGGGCCAGCTCAGCGCCTTCCAGCTTGTCATCTGATTGAAGTAGTGCAGGCTGTGCTGATCCAGTTGCAGCCGGATTTCCTCCAGGCCGATGGTGGCGGTGGGCTTCAGTTCGAAGCGGATGCCGGCGTCGCCCTGGGCGTAGAGCAGGCTGGACAGCCGCGACAGGCGGTTCAATTCGTTGAGGAAGTTCAGGTCGAAGCGCAGCGCCTGCGCCGCCGCCGGGTCCGGCGACCATTGATCGCCTTGTTGTTCCAGCACCCCGCCCAATTGCTGGCGCACGAACTGCTGCACCAGGCCGTCGCCGGGGTGCAGGAAACGGCCCAGCTCCGGCAAGGAGGCGTCGGCGTCGCTGCGGTGGAAGGGGTAGCGGCCGGCGAAGCTGGCTTGCCACGGCCGGACAATGCTCTGGTCCCACAGCTGGTTGAGGCTGGCCGCCGCCGGTTGCAGCAGGGTGTGCCAGGATTGGTCCAAGGGTTGCAGGAACAGGTGCCGGCCCAGGCCCTGCCAGTCTTCGCCCAGGCTGGCGGCCAATTGGGCGGCGTAATCGCGGCTCTCGGCCAGTTCGCCGCCCTTGCCCTGGAACACCGCCTGCGCCAGCGCGCGGGCGGCGGCGTCCGGGTCCGGCGCGGCGGCCACTTGCTGCAACTTGAGCCGGGTGGCCGCCACCCGCTCCAGATAGCGTTGCAGGCTGAGCGCGGAGCCGTCCTGGCGTTCCTCCAGCAGCCGCAGCAGCGGGCCGAAGCTTTGCGCCAGCGGCGCGGCCTCCTGTTTGCCCGTTGCCCCCTCCAGCTGCGGCGCGCTGGCGTCGGCCTTGCCCAGCAGCGCCTGGGCCTTGTCCACCAGATTGGCGCCCAGGCTGTCCACGCGCTCGCCGGCTCGGGCGTTGTCGCGCACCAGCGCCATCAAGGCGCGCAGCGGCGAGCGTTGCGGATCGGCGTAGACCTGCAATTGCTGGGCGTTGGCGGCCAGTTTGGCCTCCGTCTGCCAGGACACCGCGTTGAGGAATTGTTGCCAGGCGCGGGCGTAGTCGGCGAAATAGCGCTGGCGCAGCGCGGCTTCCAGCGCCTTGCCGGCGCTGCCCTGACCGGCCTCGCCGGCGCCCAGCACCCAGTCACCGGCACTGCCTTGGCGGCGGTGCGCGTTGGCGAAGGCGGCGCGCAGATGCTCGTCCCAGGCTTTGCGGGTGAACACGCCGGGCAGGCTGGCCTCGCTGCGCCACAGGCCGCGCAAGTCCTGGCCGGGCAGCAAGGCGGCCAGCGTCTGCGGCGGATGCTTGGCCGCGGCTTCGGCCAGGATCTGCTGATAGCGGGTGTCGTCGGCCTGTTGGCGGCCCAACTGGCCGATCAGGGTCTGGCGGCTGGCCCCGGCCAGCGCCGCGTCGGCGGGGATGCGCCAGGCGGGCTGGCCGGCCAGCCGCTCGGCGTAGAACTGCGCCATGGCGCGCAGCAGCGCCGGGGAGAAACCGTCATTTCGCGCCGCCAGCTGGGCGGCGAGGAAGGCCGGTTCGGCGCGCGCCGGCTGGTCCAGCGTCAGATAGGCTTTCAGCGCCTGATAGCCTTGTTCGGTCCGGGCCGGATCGGCGGCCAGTTCCGCGCTGGGGGCCTGGTTCAGCGCTTGCAGCTGCTGCGCCCAGCGGCCGCGCGCCGGTACGATCAGCGCCTGGCCGATGGCGCGGGCGTAATGCGGCCGCAAGCGCTCCAGCAAGGCGGCGTCGCGGTTCAGGCCGAAGCGGGCCGACCACGGCGCGCCGAGCTGCTGGCGGGTTTCCAGCTTCTCCAGCAACCGTTGCAGCCGCAGCGCGCTGTCCAGCGTGGCGGTTTTGGGCTGGGCGTTGACGGCGGCCTGGGCCTCGGCGATCAAGCCATGGTTTTGATAGGCGGAAACCAGCATGCCGGCCAGCCAGAACAGGCATAGCGCGCCGATGACGGCGGCCAGCCGGCGTTGCCAAGGACGGCTGCGGCGGCGCGGGGCAAAGGCGGAGCCCTGGCTGATCGCGCCGCTCCACAGCCGGACGTCGGCCGGCCAGGTGGCCAAGGCCAGCGCCTTGACGGCGGAGGGCGCGGCCAGGCCGTCGCGCCAGCGCTGCCAGGCGGAGGCGAGTCCCTGACGCTCGCGTTCCAGCCACTGCGAGCAGCGCAGCAGAAAGGGCTGGGCCGCCGCGCCGGGGTGACGCGGAATGCCGCGCAAGGGAAGCTGATCGGCCCAGGCCCTGGCCTGAGCGGCCCAGCCGTCGGCGTTGGCGGGAAGCGTGGGCAAGGGCCAGCCGGCGATGCCGGGGCCGGCGTTGTCGGGCGCGCGCTGACACAGGGTCAGCGGCAGGGTCCAGCCGCAGGCGATGGACAGCTGTTCGGCGCGCTCCGCCAGCGCGGCGGCGTCGGCGGCGTCGGGGAGCAGGGCGATGACGGCGTCGGCGGGCGTCCGCCAGCGTCCGCGCAGCCGCCGCCAGCCGCCTGGAGGCGGGGCGGCGGAGGCGTCGATCAATACCATGCCGTCGGTTTCCAGCCAGGGTTGCTGGGCCAGCGCCGGCACCGCCTGGTGGACGGCCTCGGGCGCGCCGCAGAGCAGCAGCCAGTGCGGACGCTGCCGGGCCGGGCGCTGGCGCCAGTCTTGGGCGATGAGCGCCAGGCCGGCCCAGGGAGTGGGCGGGGTCGGCGCATCGGCGTCCGGCAGCCGGGGCGGCGGGGTGCCCCAGCGCAGCACCCGTTCCAGGCCGGACAGCAGACCTTGCTTCTTGAGCAGGCGGAACAGGCCGTAAGCCAGCAGCACGGCGGCGGCCAAGGACAGCAGCGGCCACAAGGCCGGGCGGCTGTTGCCGGCGGCGTCGGCGCCGATCCAGGCGTCGCGGTACAGCCAGAGCGGGATGCCCAGCAACAAGAGCAGCAGCGCCAGCGCCAACAGCATGATCAGCAGGCCATGGGGTTTTGAAGGTGCGCTCATGCCTTGTCCTTATTGTTGGAGAGTGAGGCCGTCGGCAGCGCCATCCCGGCATAAAGCACGCTTTGCTCTTGCAATAGCCAGCCACAGGGTTGCCGTTGGGCAGCGGCGTGGATGGCGGCCAGCGTGCACAGCGCCGGGCCGTCCAGTTCCGGCGGGCCGTTCCACCATGGCCGCAGCGCCTTGTCCGGCGCGGGCCAGGGGGCGGCGGTCGGCGTCAACTTGTCCAGGCCCAGGCAGACGGCCGGGGCTTGCTCGGCGTTGCGCGTGGCGCCGTCGCAGACATCCTCGCCGCCGTCGCTCCATTCCGGCCGACTGAATCGCACCGTGTCGTCGGCACTGGGGCGGCGCAGCAGCCAGGCGAAACCGGCCTGCCGCGCCGGTTGCGCCGGGTCCAGCGCCAAGCCGGCGCATAGCACCGCCGCCGGCGCGGAGCCGTCCGCCGTCGGGGTGTGCAGCCGTTTAATGGCCGTGTCCAGCGTTTGCATGGACTCCCAGCGCCTTAGCGAATCCACGTTCAAGCCGGACCAATGCGCAAGCAAGGCATCGATAAACCGGGTTCTGCCGGCGTCGGTCCCTTGCCAGTACAGTTCCAGCGCCAGCGGCGCGGCGGGGCAGCGGGGATGGGTCAGCAGAGACTGGGCCAGCCGGTTGGCTAGACGGGTCTCTATTTCGGCGTGACCTGGCGCGGTTTCCCAGCCGGGCGGTTGTTGCCGCAAGGGCGCGAGCGGCGGCGGCGCGGCGGCCGCGCACAGCGCCGCCCATTCCGCCGCGCCGCGGGCTTGCGGCGTCAGCAGCGCCCAGGCGGCCAGGCTGGCCGTCTGGCGGTGATGGGCCAGCCAGTATTGCTGGCGCTGCGCCAACTCATCCTTGAAGAAGGCGGCGTCATTGTCCGCCGAGTAATAAGCGACGCCGCGCAGACAGAGCAGGAAGGCCCACAGCAGCGGGCCGAAAGCCGCGGTCCAGAACCAGAACTCCAGCGTGTTGGTTGGGGCGTCCGCCGGCCAGCGCCATAGCGCGAGGCCGGCGCCGGCGGCGCAGAACAACAGCAGCAGCGCCGCCCAGGCCCATGGCGACAGCCGCTTGGGCGGCGGCAATAAGGGCAAGCTCGGCCGTACGCGCATTTCAATGTACCTCGATGCCGTCGCTGCTGCTGAGCAGCGTGCAGCCGCATTCGCAACGGTGGCCTTCCAGCGCAACCGGCCGGCCGTCCAGCAACCAGTGCGCCGCGCCTTCGGCGATGCGGTTATGGCCATGGTCCTTCAACGGGCAGAACACCGGGTCGCCCTTGCGGGCCAGCGGCTGCTGGAGATGGCCGCCCAGGCCGCTGCCCTGCAATACCGTGCCGCCGCTGCTAAGGCGGTCACCCTGACGAATCACGCGGGACATGGATGGTTTTACCTTTCTTTAAAAATTGACAGAGTCAAGGAGCCCGGCCGGACTCAAACCCTATGGCGGATGGCGGGCAATCAGTGCCCGGCAAGAGACCCTGCAGCGGGCGGAACCAAAGAACGCCATGAAATCCGGGGTAGCGAGTCATTTCCAGCGTTGATTCATAGTCATGAGAGAGTGTTTTGTGTATGTGTTAAGTTTTTTGGGGGAAGAAGGCCTCACCATGTCCACGGCCGTGGCGGCAGCGGCGGCGCGTCCGGGTCGTTGGGGTGCGGCGGCGTCAAAGCGCGCCAGGCTTCCAGTTCCGCCATGTCCTGCTTACGCGCCTCCCAGGCCCTCAGCATCAGCGGCGTCGGCTGCCACGGCTCGGCGCCGAACTCCGGCAGCCGCGGTTCGGCGCGCCACGCCGCCCTGAGCGCCGCTTCCGCCGCCGCCGGCCGCTGGCTGAAGGCCCGCAGCGCCGGGTCCAGCTCCGCCATCGGCAAGGCCGCTCCGCTCCGCGGGTCGGTGAAGCTCAGTTCCGGCAGCGCCCCGGCCGGCCACTGCGGCCAGCCGCGCCCGCTCAATACCGGCAAGCCCAGCGACGGCAAGATCAAGCCCAGCAGATAGCGCGGGTCCTTGCGCTTGATCGCGAAACCGACGCTGCCCAACGTCACCGCCAGCCCCACCACCCGGCCGGCGATCATCAGCGGCGACAGCGGCTTGTTGGATTCGTCGTCGTAGAACACCGTGCGGTAGCGGAAGTAGTCGGTCCACGGCTCGCGGGTGCCAAT
>NZ_JAMZGH010000038.1:0-36942 GCF_024158805.1 Chromobacterium sp. S0633
CGTCCGGAGCCAGCGCCGACAGCCGCCAGCTCAGCCCCGCGGCCGCCGTCTTGCCGCCGTCCGGCTTGACGCGCAGCGCGGCGGGAATCACCCGCGCGGCCACATCGGCGGCGGCCAGTTGCGGGCCGCGGCGCGCGAATTCGCGATAACGCTCGGCGGCGTCCATCAGGGGCCGCGCTTCGCCCGCCGGCGACTTCCATTCATCGCCCGGCAGCGGCAGCAGATAGCTGGCGTCGTCGTCGTCATTGCGCGCCAGCACCGCCGGCGCCTGGCCGTCGGTTACCAGATAGGGCCGCGGCAACACGTCGCTGTTGTGCAACATCCAGTACTCGGCCACCAAGGGCAGTTCCAGCTTGGCGCCGGCGGCGATGCCGGCGAAGCCGGGCTTGGGCGTCAGCCGGTACAGATCGCCGGTCAGATGACTCAGTTCGAAGTCAGGGCTGTCCAGCTTCAACAGCCGCCGGATGCTGTGCAGATACAAGGTCCAATCCTTGGCCGGCACCGCGACCGAGCCATGGTTTTGCAGGATCAGCCGCCCTTTCAGACAACTGCCCCAGTCCGCGCCCAGTTCCACGCAGCGCGCGCCGGCGGCCGCGCCCTTATTGCTGTCCACCGCCACCGCCAGCGACAGGTCCCGCGCCATCGCCGCGACATCCGGCTGCGCCCAAGCCAGCGCGCTGGCCGACAACAGGCCCGCCGCCAATAGTTGTTTCGTCCTCATGCTCACCTCTGCGATTTGCGTGGCGCGCCGCGCGGCGAAACGCTATCGCCGCGACTCCCAATCGTCATCCGCATGCCACCGTGGGCACAGGCTAACTGGTATTAATGTGGTATTCAATGCTCAAGATCAAAATCGCGCATCGCCCTGGCCGGCTGCTAGCATGATGATGGCGGAATGCAAAGATGTGTGAAGCCGGGGAACGCCCGCGCCGCGCCGCCGGTCTAGCCGCGGTTGCCGCAAGCATCGCCGCAAGCCTCATACCCCATGAAACAGGAACGCCTCATGCGCAAGACCCTCACCTTCGGCCTGCTGTTGCTGGCCGCCCTGCCCGCTCTGGCCCAAGACGCCGCGGCCCCGCAGACCGTGTTCAGCCTGCCGCTGACCGCCTTCAAGGCCGCGGACCGCGACGCCTCGCAAAAGCTGTACCGGGCGCCGGACGCGCAGCTGAGCGCTTACAAATCCATCGTGGTGGAACCGCTGTACTTCATGCGCCACCAGGCTGACGGCGATTGGCAATTGCTGCAGAGCGGCGAGGAAAACCGGATCGCCGCCTATTTTCAGCGGCGGATGACCGAGGAGTTGCACAAGGTCGGCATTCCGGTCAGCCGCGAGGCGCTGCCGGACAGCGCCCGCCTGCGCGTGGCCGTCACCGGCATGGCTCAGGAACGGCCGGGCGTGGAGCCGCTGGACATCCTGCCGATCAAGGCGGTGTTCAATCTGGGCCGGCTGGCCGCCGGCAAGGAACCCTATCTGACCAAGGTGGCCAGCATGGGACAACTGGAAGACGCCAATAACGGCAAGCTGCTGGCCGGCAGCGTCAATCTGCGCAAAAGCGACAAGAGCCGCCAGCGCGGCGAGGCGGTCAAGCTGGAAAGCCTGGAAAGCCTGATCGACGACTGGTGCCGCGACAGCGCCCGGCTATTGGCGCGCGGGATGGCCATCAAGCCGGCCCAGCCCTGAGAGCCGGCTTACGATCTGCTGCGCGTCGTCAAGCCTTACACGGTGTGTACGGCTTCAGAATGCTCATGCACCACTTGCACACTCCGCTTCTTCAGCCTCTCGCCTTAGCTCGCGAGATCGTCAACAGCCCCTGAGAACCAAGCCAAAACACGCCGAGGCGCAAAGCGCTCGGCGTGCGCGGCAATGACTAAGCCCACCCGGCGGGCGCCGAGCCATAGCGTTGATGATAGCGCCCAAGCAACGCGAGCAAATCATCGAAACTCGCCTGCAAGGCGGTGGAGGAAATGGCGATCGGACTGCCATAGCATATGAAATTGAAATGGCTGAATAGCCGCGCCACCGGTCCCAGCCGGCTCAGGTACTTGCCCGGCGCTCTCACCTTGATGATCAAAAACTGCTGACCGCGCCCCGCCGAGACTTCCCAGCCCACGATATCCGTCCATGCGATCAAGCCGACGGCGATCTGGCTGGAATGGTCCGACAGCCCCTGCGCGTTGAACACCAGGGCCGGCTTGCGCTGCAGGCATTGACGCAGGCCTAGCAGGCAGCAAGCGCCGAAGAAGACCATCGCCGCGCCTCCGGCGCCATAACGCCGGACCAGGCTGATATCCGTGTCCGGCGCAGTCCACATCGCATAGCCGACGGCGACAAAAGCCAGGCCGGCGACGATCAGCAACAGCACCTTGCCGCCGCCGAACTCAATACGCGTCTCATCCATCGCGCTCATCTCGCAGTCGTAAAAAACCCCCTGCCATGGCAGGGGGTGATGCTAGCCGGCGGCCGCTCCGCATCGGAGCGGCGCTCAGGCTGGCTTACTGGGTTTTCAGACCGAAGGAATCGGCAGTCGCCTGCGCGGTCTTGGCTTCTTCTTCCAGCAGGGCCTTGATGGACAGGCGGATGCGGCCGCGGTCGTCCATTTCGATGGCCTTGACCTTCACGACCTGGCCTTCTTTCAGATAGTCTGCCACGTTCTTGATGCGCTCGTTGGCGATCTGGGAAATGTGGACCAGACCATCTTTGCCCGGCAGGATGGACACGATGGCGCCGACGTTGTTGTCGAGGATCTTGACCACGGTGCCTTCGTACACCTTGCCCACTTCCACTTCAACGGTGATCTCTTCGATGCGCTTCTTGGCGGCTTCCGCGCCTTCGTTGCTGACCGAAGCGATGGTGATGGTGCCGTCTTCCTCGATATTGATCTCGCAGCCGGTGTCCTTGGTGATGGAGCGGATGGTTTCGCCGCCCTTGCCGATCACTTCGCGGATCTTGTCCGGGTTGATCTTCATCACGTACAGACGCGGAGCGTGAGCGGACAGCTCTTGCGGGCCGTCCACGGCTTCCTTCATCAGACCCAGGATGTGCATGCGGCCTTCTTTGGCCTGATCCAGCGCCACCTGCATGATTTCCTTGGTGATGCCCTGGATCTTGATGTCCATCTGCAGCGCGGTCACGCCTGCGGCGGTACCGGCCACTTTGAAGTCCATGTCGCCCAGGTGATCTTCATCGCCCAGGATGTCGGTCAGCACCGCGAAGCGGTTGCCTTCCAGGATCAGACCCATGGCGATGCCGGCCACGTGCGCCTTCAGCGGCACGCCGGCGGACAGCAGCGACAGGCAGCCGCCGCACACGGAAGCCATCGACGAGGAGCCGTTGGATTCGGTGATTTCCGACACCACGCGCATCGAGTAGCCGAATTCCGATTCCGGCGGCAGCACGGCAACCAGCGCGCGCTTGGCCAGGCGGCCGTGGCCGATTTCACGGCGCTTCGGCGGGCCCATGCGGCCGGCTTCGCCGGTGGAGTACGGCGGGAAGTTGTAATGCAGCATGAAGCGCTCGGTGTATTCGCCGGCCAGCGCGTCGATGATCTGCTCGTCCTGCTTGGTGCCCAGCGTGGTCACCACCATGGCTTGGGTTTCGCCGCGGGTGAACAGCGCGGAACCGTGGGTGCGCGGCAGCACGTTGTTGCGGATGCTGATCGGGCGCACGGTGCGGGTGTCGCGACCGTCGATGCGCGCATCGCCGGCCAGGATCTGGCCGCGAACGATTTCAGCTTCCAGGCCCTTGAAGATGCCCTTGATCTCATTGGCCTTCAGGGTGTCGGTGTTTTCGTCGATCAGACCGGCTTTGACCGCGCTCCAGGCTTCGTTGATGGCCACGGTGCGGGCTTGCTTCTGACGCAGGCGGAAGGCGTTGGCCAGTTGCTCGCCGGCGATGGCGCGCACTTGGGCGATCAGCGCTTCATCGGCCACCGGAGCGGCCCAGTCGAACATCACCGGGTTCACTTCGTCGGCCAGTTCGTTGATGGCCTTGATCGCGGCTTGCATCTGCTCGTGACCGAACACCACGGCGCCCAGCATCACGGCTTCCGGCAGTTCCTTGGCTTCGGATTCCACCATCAGCACCGCGCGCTCGGTACCGGCGACCACCAGATCCATTTCGGACGCGGCCAGCTCGGTGCGAGTCGGGTTCAGGATGTATTCGCCATTGGCGTAGCCCACGCGGGCGGCGCCGATCGGGCCGGCGAACGGCAGGCCGGAAATGGCCAGAGCGGCGGAAGCGCCGATCATCGCCGGAACGTCGGAATCCACTTCAGGATTCAGCGACATCACAGTGGCGACGATCTGCACGTCGTGGAAGAAGCCTTCCGGGAACAGCGGGCGGATCGGACGGTCGATCAGGCGGCTGGTCAGCACTTCCTTCTCGGACTGCTTGCCTTCGCGCTTGAAGAAGCCGCCCGGGATCTTGCCGGCGGCGTAGGTGCGCTCCAGGTAATCCACGGTCAGCGGGAAGAAGTCCTGGCCCGGCTTGACGTTCTTGCCGCCCACCACGGAGACCAGCACGACGGTGTCTTCAACGGAGACGATGACGGAACCAGACGCCTGACGGGCGACTTCGCCGGTTTCCAGGGTGACGGTGTGACGGCCGTACTGGAAAGACTTGGTGATTTTATTGAACACAGGGTTTCCCTATTTCTTTGTGTGTGACAAATAATCGCAAGCCGAAAAAACAACGGGAACCCCTAAAAATTCCGACCAACAGCGCCGATCCGAATTTTTAGAGGCTCCCCCCGTTGTTACAGCAATAATGCTCGCGATCTTGCATGCGGCATGAAAAAGTCGCAGCACGCTGCGACTTTTCCAAAACCCAACCTTACTTGCGCAGGCCCAGGCGAGCGATCAATGCGCGATAGCTATCGGCATCGGTGCGCTTCAGGTAATCCAGCAGACGACGGCGACGGCTTACCAGCTTCAACAGGCCACGACGGCTGTGGTGGTCCTTGGTGTTGGCTTTGAAGTGCGGGGTCAGGTCGTTGATGCGAGCGGTCAACAGAGCCACTTGCACTTCGGACGAACCGGTGTCGCCTTCGCTGCGCTGGAAGTCTTTAACGATGTCTGCTTTTTGAGCGGCGGTCATTGCCATTTGGGGTAACTCCAAATTATCAGTAGGGGTCTTTCAACCCGACAAGTGCAGCGAGCAGCCAAGGCCGAAACCCTCGCAACCCATCAACACTCCGGTAAAGCGGCCTTGCGGCCGTCGGCGTTCAAGACGTCGCCGTCTTGCTCGCCAGGAGCCGGATCGGATGCAGGCGACCATCGTCGCGCGCCTCGCCCAGCCCCAAGAATTCCCGGCTTCCCTCGCGGTAAATCCGGAAACGCTGCATTTTCGCACATTTTTCGGTAAAACGCACGGGCTGTCCGTGCATGAATTTACCGGCCTCCTCGGCCGCCAGTTCCGCCTCGGGCAGATGGCGCACCAGGATGTCCGCCGGCAACAGCAAGGCCTCGCGCTGCGGCATTTCCAGCGCTTCGATATCCGCCAGTTGCAAGGCCTCGTCCAGCGAAAAACCGCCGGTGGCGGTGCGGCGCAGGCCGGTCAGATGCGCGCCGCAGCCCAGGGCTTCGCCGATGTCGCAGGCCAGAGTGCGGATATAGGTGCCCTTGCTGCACAGCACCTCGATCACCGCGGTGTCGCCGTCCAGGCTGATCAACTCCAGCTTGCGGATATGCACCCGCCGCGCCTCGCGTTCGATTTCGATGCCGGCGCGCGCATACTCGTACAAGGGCTTGCCCTGGTGCTTGAGCGCCGAATACATCGGCGGCACCTGGGAAATTTCGCCGCGGAAGGCCGCCATCGCCGCCAGCAGGCCGTCGCGGTCGAAAGCCGCCGGACGTTCGGACACCACCTCGCCCTCCACGTCGCCGGTGGTGGTCACCACGCCGAACTTCACCGTGGCGCGGTAGCCCTTGTCCGCGTCCAGCAGATAGGAGGAAAACTTGGTGGCCTCGCCCAGGCAGACCGGCAGCAGGCCGGTGGCCAGCGGGTCCAGCACGCCGGTATGGCCGGCCTTGGCGGCGTTCAGCAGCCAGCGCGCCTTTTGCAGCGCGCCGTTGCTGGAGATGTCGTAAGGCTTGTCGATCAGCAGCACGCCGTCTATCAGGCGGCGATTGCTGCGCGGCTTGCTCATTCCTTGCCCTCGGCGCCGTCCTCGCCGGCCGCGGCTTCCTGGCCGCCGAACTTCTCGGCGTCCTCGCGCGCCACCTGATTGATCAGGCTGGTCATATGCATGCCGCGCTCCACCGATTCGTCGTAGACGAAGTGCAGCTGCGGCGTGGTGAAGATCTTGATGCTGCGGCCCAGCTCGGAGCGCAGATAGCCGGCCGAGCTTTCCAGCGCCTCCTGGGTGGCTTCGCGCGTCTTCTCGTCCATCACGGTGTAGAACACCTTGGCGTGCGAATAGTCGCGGGTCACTTGCACCAGGGTGATGGTGATCCAACCGGCGCGCGGATCTTTCAGGCCCTTGCGGGTCAGTTCCGCCAGTTCGCGCTGAATCTGCTCGGCGATGCGGTCGGAACGGGAGAAACCTTTTTTGGCTTTGGCCATAGCATTTCCAATAAATTGATTAATTAGCCACGGAAGCACACGGAACGGCACGGAAAGCGCGCATCGGCGGCGCGCCCCCTTGTCCACCGAATCAGGCCCCCTCATTCAGCGCCATTCATTCCGTGTACTTCCGTGGCTAATTCAAACAAGAAAAAAGGCGAGCGCCCGCCGACCTCACGGTCAGACCGGCGCCCGCCCTTGGCGTCTCGCTTACAGAGAGCGCGCCACTTCCACGATTTCGAACGCTTCCAGCTGGTCGCCTTCTTGGATGTCGTTGAAGTTTTTCAGCATCAGGCCGCATTCGTAGCCCTGCTTCACTTCCTTCACGTCGTCCTTGAAGCGCTTCAGGGAGTCCAGTTCGCCGGTGTGCACCACCACGTGATTGCGGATCAGACGGATCGAAGCGGTGCGCTTGATCATGCCGTCGGTCACCATGCAACCCGCGATATTGCCCACCTTGGACACCGGGATCACCTGACGGATTTCCACCGTGCCCAGGATCTGTTCTTTCTTCTCCGGAGCCAGCATGCCGGACAGCGCCGCTTTCACTTCGTCCACCGCATCATAGATGATGTTGTAGTAGCGGATGTCCACGCCTTCGCTCTCCGCCAGCTTGCGGGCGGCGGCGTCGGCACGGGTGTTGAAGCCGATCACGATGGCCTTGGAGGCGATCGCCAGGTTGACGTCGGATTCCGAGATGCCGCCCACGCCGGAGTGCAGGATGCCCACGCGCACTTCGTCGGTGGACAGCTTTTGCAAGCTGCCGGCCAGCGCTTCGTAGGAACCTTGCATGTCGGCCTTGATGATGATGGACAGGGTTTGCACCTCGCCCTCCGCCATCTGCGCGAACATATTCTCCAGCTTGGCCGCCTGCTGCTTGGCCAGACGCACGTCGCGGAACTTGCCGGCGCGGAACAGGGCGATTTCACGCGCCTTCTTCTCGTCGGTCAGCACCATCGCGTCTTCGCCGGCTTGCGGCACGTCGGACAGACCCAGGATCTCCACCGGAATCGCCGGACCGGCGGATTCGATGGCCTTGCCGTTTTCGTCCATCATCGCGCGGACGCGGCCGAAGGCGGTGCCGGCCAGTACCACGTCGCCCTTCTTCAGGGTGCCGGATTGAACCAGCAAGGTGGCCACCGGGCCGCGGCCCTTGTCGAGGCGAGCCTCGACGATGATGCCCTTGGCCGGCGCTTCCACCGGAGCCTTCAGCTCCAGCACTTCGGCTTGCAGCAGGATGGCTTCCAGCAGCGCGTCGATGTTCTGGCCCATTTTGGCCGACACTTCGACGAACTGAGTGTCGCCGCCCCAGTCTTCCGGCACCACTTCATGCGATACCAGTTCCTGACGGATGCGCTCGACGTTGGCGCCCTGCTTGTCGATCTTGTTCACCGCCACCACCATCGGCACCTTGGCCGCTTTGGCGTGGTGGATGGCTTCGATGGTTTGCGGCATCACGCCGTCGTCGGCCGCCACCACCAGCACCACGATGTCGGTGGCCTTGGCGCCGCGGGCACGCATCGCGGTAAACGCTTCGTGACCCGGGGTGTCCAGGAAGGTGATCATGCCGCGCGGGGTTTCCACGTGGTAAGCGCCGATGTGCTGAGTAATGCCGCCGGCTTCGCCCGCGGCGACCTTGGCGCGGCGGATGTAGTCCAGCAGCGAGGTCTTGCCGTGGTCGACGTGACCCATCACGGTCACCACCGGGGAGCGCGGCAGTTCCACGACTTCCACCGCGGACTCGGCGCCGCCCAGTTCCAGGTAGGCTTCCGGATCGTCGGCCTGAGCCGCCTTCGGCACGTGACCCATTTCTTCCACCACGATCATCGCGGTTTCCTGGTCCAGCACCTGGTTGATGGTCACCATCATGCCCATCTTCATCAGCGCCTTGATCACCTCGACGGCCTTGACGGCCATCTTGTGCGCCAGATCGGCGACGGAAATGGTTTCCGGCACCAGCACTTCATGCACGATGGGTTCGGTCGGCGCCTGGAAGGCGTGCTGATTGTTCTGCTTGTGACGGTTCTTGCCGCCGCGGGATTTCCAGTCGTTGCCGGCATCGCCGCCCTTGGTCCTCAGACCGCGGCCGCCCTTCTTGCCTTCGTCCCAGCGATCGCCGCCCTTCTTGCCGCCGCCGCCTTTCTTGGCGTCGGGACGGCCGGCCACGGTGGCCGGAACCGCCGGGGCGCCGGGCGCGCCGGCAGCAGCCGGGCGCGGACCGCGGTTATCGCCAGCCGGACGCGGGCCGCGGTTGTCGCCAGCCGGGCGCGGGCCGCGGTTGTCGCCGGCGCCGGCCGGACGACGGTCGTCGCGGCGCGGTTCTTCGCGGCGAGCCGGCGGCTCAGCGGCGCGCACCGGCTCGGGAGCCGGCGGCGGTTGCAAGGCGGCCTGGCGCGCGGCCTGGCGGCGCTCTTCGCGCTCGATCTTTTCGCGCATCAGCGCTTCCTGACGGGCGCGGAAAGCGGCCTGGCGCTTTTCCTCGGCTTCGCGAGCGGCGATTTCTTCCGGGCTCAGGATGGAGGCCACGGTCGGACGCTGCGCCGGAGCGGCCGGCTTGGGAGCGGCCGGTTTGGCGGCTTCCTGGCGCGGCGCTTCAGCCGGCTTGGGCTCGGGCTTGGCTTCCGCGGCTTGCGGAGCCGGTTCCGGCTTGGGCTCGGGCTTGATTTCCGGTTTCGGTTCGGGCTTGGCTTCCACCGCCGGAGCCGGCGCCGGTTCCGGCGCCTTCACCGGCTCGGCCGGGCTGGACTCGGCCGCGGCAGGCTGAGCCGCGGACGCCTCTTCCGGACGCACCACGAAGCGCTTCTTGCGGGTCTCCACCTTGACGGTGCTGCCGTCGGCGGTCTTGATCTCGCTGGTGGACTTGCGCGTCAGGGCGATGCGCGACTCTTCGTCGCGCGCGCCGTGGGAGCGCTTCAGATAGTCAAGAAGCTGGGACTTGTCTTGCGCGGATAGCGCGTCATCCGGCGAGCGTTTGCTCACGCCGGCCGCGCCCAGCTGTTCCAGCAGGCGTTCCGGTGTGAGGTTAAGCTCACTGGCAAATTGTTTTACGTTTGTCAAAACCATGCGTCTTCCCAAATTCTGTAAATTCTTTCCGGACAGGCCTTACTGGTCGAACCAGTGCTCGCGCGCCTTCATGATGACGGCGCGGGCGGTCTCGGCCTCCATGCCGGTCATGTCCACCAGATCGTCCACGGCCAAATCGGCCAGATCGTCGCGGGTGATCACGCCGCCTTCGGCCAGCTTGCGAACCAGCTCGGCGTCCAGGCCCTCGATATCGCGCAGGCCATCGGAAACGCTTTCCACCTTTTCTTCGGACGCAATAGCCTGTGTCAAAAGAGCGTCACGCGCGCGGATGCGCAGATCGTTGACCAGCTCCTCATCAAACCCTTCAATCTCCAGCATCTCCGCAATCGGCACATACGCCACTTCTTCCAAAGCGGCAAAGCCTTCTTGCACCAGTACGGCGGCGACGTCTTCGCTCACGCCCAGGGCGCTCACGAACAGATCACGCACGGCGGCGTCTTCCGCCTGATGCTTTTCTTCAGCCTCGGCAACGGTCATGATGTTGAGGTACCAGCCGGTCAACTCGGCGGCCAGCTTGACGTTCTGGCCGCTGCGGCCGATGGCCAGCGCCAGTTGCTCCTCCTCCACCACCACGTCCATGCTGTGGTTGTCTTCGTCCACCATGATGCGGCTGACTTCAGCCGGCGACAGCGCGTTGATCACGAACTGAGCCGGTTCCGGCGCCCACAGCACAATGTCGATGCGCTCGCCGCCCAGCTCCTGGCTGACCGACTGAACGCGGGAACCGCGCATGCCGATGCAGGTGCCCTGCGGATCGATGCGCGCGTCGTTGGCCTTGACGGCGATCTTGGCGCGCATGCCGGCGTCGCGCACGGCGGCCTTGATCTCCAGCAGGCCTTCGTCGATTTCCGGCACTTCCAGCTCGAACAGCTTGGTCAGGAAATCCGGAGAGGTGCGCGACAGCACCAGCTGCGGGCCGCGACCCAGACGATCGATGCGCAACAGGAAAGCCTTGACGCGGTCGCCCACGCGCAGGTTTTCCTTGGGGATCATCTGATCGCGCGGCAGCACCGCTTCCAGCTTGCCGCATTCCACGATGGCGTTGCCGCGCTCGATGCGTTTGATGGTGCCGGTCACCAGGTGCTCGCGGCGCTGCAGGAACTCGTTCAGCAGCTGCTCGCGCTCAGCGTCGCGAATGCGTTGCAGGATCACTTGCTTGGCGGTTTGCGCGCCGATGCGGCCAAACTCCACCGCCTCCATCGGCTCCTCGATGAACGCGCCCACTTCAATGCGCGGATCGCGCTCGCGCGCGTCGATTACGCCGATTTCCTTGCTTTCCGATTCCAGCAGTTCGTCTTCCACCACCAACCAGCGGCGGAAGGTCTGATATTGACCGCTGTGGCGGTCGATTTCGACGCGCACGTCCATCTCGTCATCGGTAAACTTTTTCTTGGTTGCCGAGGCAAGCGCCATCTCAAGGGCGGAGAACACCACATCCTTGCTGACATTCTTTTCGCTCGCCAGGGCATCCACCAGCAACAAAATCTCGCGACTCATTCATTCCTCTCCGATTTTTGTCCTTTTGCGTGGCTTATGGCCGTCCAGACATCAAAACTCAGGCTCCAGCCTGGCCTTGTCGATATTGGCAAACGGAATCGCCACGATGCGGCCATCCACATCCAGCTTCACAGAGTCTTCCTCGACCCCGGCAAGACGACCGGTAAATTTCTTCTGCTGCTCGATCGGCATGCGCGTCTTGATCTTGGCAAGCTTACCGGCGAAGCGGACGAAATCAGCCTCTTTCTTCAGCGGACGGTCCAAGCCCGGCGAAGACACTTCGAGTCGCTCGTAGTCGATGTTCTCGACCATGAAAAGGCGGGTGAAGTGATTGCTCACCTGGACGCAATCTTCCACGGTGATGCCACCCGGCTTGTCGATAAAAACGCGAAAACCGCCCCCTGGGGTCATTTCGAAATCGACCAACTCGTAGCCCAGACCCGGCAGGGTGTTTTCCAGCAGCAAACGAACATCCATTGCTTTTTCCACAAATAAAAAATGGGCGAAACGCCCATCCCTAACCGACGCGATTGTAACCTATTCCATTGAAAAAGAAAACCGGCGAACCGCCCGCCTCCAACGGGACCGGACGGCTGTTTGCGCCGGACTTCTTTGCGAGCGGTTCCAGTTACGGTACATTACCGGGCACTCAAACAGCAGTTTGACGTCATGAGCGGCCAAGCCGCCGCGACATAACAAATATATAGTCACCAAATAGGTACGACGCCCGCCGGCGCGCGATACGCTGGCGCGACTCTCGTTAACCAGCACGATGGAGAAACCGGGATTTATGGAAAAGGTGTGGCTCAAAAACTACCAGCCGGGCGTAGCTCACGAAATCGACATCAACCAGTTTCAATCCGTGGTCGAAGTCTTCGACCGCAGCGTCAAGAAATTCCATGACCGCCCCGCCCTGGCCTGCATGGGCAAAGAACTCAGCTACCGCGAGATGGACCAGCTCTCCGGCCAGTTCGCCTCCTATCTGCAGCATGAGCTGAAGCTCCAGAAGGGCGACCGCGTGGCGGTGATGATGCCCAATCTGCTGCAATATCCGGTCGCGGTGTTCGGCACCTTGCGCGCCGGCGGCACCGTGGTCAACGTCAATCCGCTGTACACCCCGCGTGAGCTGGAGCATCAGCTGAAGGACTCCGGCGCGGAAACCATCGTGATCCTGGAGAACTTCGCCAGCGTGCTGGAGCAGGTGCTGCCGCGCACCCAGGTCAAGCACGTGATCGTGGCCTCCATCGGCGAGATGCTGGGCTTCGCCAAGGGCATGCTGGTCAACTTCGTGGTGCGCAAGGTCAAGAAGATGGTGCCGCCGTGGTGCCTGCCCGGCCATGTCCGCTTCAGCGACGTCCTGTCCCGCGGCGCGCGCGCGCCCTACCGGCCGGTGGAGCTGGGCCACGACGACATCGCCTTCCTGCAATACACCGGCGGCACCACCGGCGTCTCCAAGGGCGCGATGCTGGTTCACCGCAATATCGTCGCCAATATGCTGCAAGCCGGCGAGTGGGTGAAGCCGGTGATCCGCCCGGGGCAGGAAATCATCGTCACCGCGCTGCCGCTCTATCACATCTTCTCCTTGACCGCGAATCTGATGGTGTTCACCGAAGTGGGGGCGCTCAACATCCTGATCACCAATCCGCGCGACATCCCCGGCTTCATCAAGGAAATGGGCAAGTACCCGATCACCTGCATGACCGGGGTCAACACCCTGTTCAACGCGCTGCTGAACAATCCGGAATTCGCCAAGCTCGACTTCTCCACCTGGCGCCTGGCGCTGGGCGGCGGCATGGCGGTGCAAAAAGCGGTGGCGGACAAGTGGAAGCAAGTGACCGGCGTCACCCTGGTGGAAGCCTACGGCCTGACCGAGGCCAGCCCGGCCGTGTGCATGAATCCGCTGGATCTCGCCGCCTACAACGGCACCATCGGCGTGCCGGTGCCCTCCACCGAGATGCAGCTGCGCGGCCCCGAGGGCGAGGAAGTGGCCCCCGGCGAGCAGGGCGAGCTGTGCATCCGCGGCCCTCAGGTGATGAAAGGCTATTGGAACCGCCCGGACGAAACCGCCAAGGTGCTGAGCCCGGACGGCTTCCTCGCCACCGGCGACATGGCCATGCTGACGCCGGACGGCTTCGTCAAACTGGTGGACCGCAAGAAGGACATGATCCTGGTGTCCGGCTTCAACGTTTACCCCAACGAGATCGAAGACGTGGTAGCCGGCCACGCCGGCGTGCTGGAAGTGGCCTGCATCGGCGTGCCGGACGACAAGTCCGGCGAGGTGGTCAAGGTCTTCGTGGTGCGCAAAGACCGCGCGCTGACGGAAAAAGACATCATCCAGCACTGCCGCGACAATCTGACCGGCTACAAGGTGCCCAAGCTGGTGGAATTCCGCGACGAGCTGCCCAAGACCAATGTCGGCAAGATTCTGCGCCGCGCGCTGCGCGATGAGAACAGCGGCGCCAAACCCGCCTGATCCATGCGGACGCCATGAAATCGCCGCCGCCCGCGCTATCGGGCGGCGTTTTTTTTGGGCGCGGGCCGGCTACACTTTAAAAGAACCGTTCCATTGATAAACCTTGCCGCTTCGGGTGCACGATTATGTTGATGCTGCCGTTTTTCAAATTGATGGCCGAACGCCGCGCCAGCGATCTGTTCTTCACCAGCTTCTCCCCGCCGATGATCAAGCAGAACGGCGAGCTGCTGCCGATGAACGAAAAACCGCTGACCGCAGACATGGTCAAACAGCTGGCCTACAGCCTGATGAGCGAAGAGGAAATCGGCGTCTTCGAACAGGAACGCGAAATGAACCTGGGCCACCCGGTGCCCGGCCTCGGCAGTTTCCGCATCAATATCTTCTGGCAACGTGGCTCGGTGGGCATGGTGGTGCGCTACATCCTGCCCAATATTCCGTCGCTGGAGCATTTGCAGCTGCCGCCGGTGCTCAGCGAACTGATCAAGCTCAAGCGCGGCCTGATCCTGGTGGTCGGCTCCACCGGTTCCGGCAAAAGCTCCACCGTGGCGGCCATGCTGCAAACCCGCAATCAGAGCATGAGCGGCCACATCCTCACCGTGGAGGACCCGATCGAATTCCTGTTCCGCCACGACAAGTCCATCGTCAACCAGCGCGAAGTGGGCTTCGACACCCTCTCCTACGCCCGCGCGCTGAAGAACGCGATGCGCGAGGCGCCGGACGTGCTGATGATAGGCGAGATCCGCGACCCGGAAACCCTGACCCAGGCGGTGACCTACGCCCAGTCCGGCCATCTGTGCATCTCCACGCTGCACGGCAACAACAGCTATCACATGCTGAGCCGGGTCATCAATTTCTTCCCGGCGGAAAGCCGCGCCGCCTTGCTGATGGACCTGTCCTCCGCGCTGAAGGCGGTGGTTTCGCAACGGCTGATCCCCACGGTGGACGGCGCCCGGGTGCCGGCGATCGAAATCCTGATCAACACCGCGCGCATTTCGGAGTTGATCCGAAACGGAGAGATAGACAAAATCAAGGAGGCCATCGAAAGCAGCATGAGCGATGGCTCGCAAACCTTCGAACAGGCGTTGTACCGGCTCTACAGCACGGGGCGCATCAGCCTGGACGAGGCCCTGAGAAACGCCGACTCGCCCACCAACTTGTACTGGTTGATCAATCAGAGCAAGGAAAAAGCGGCGAGCGGCGACGATAAGCAAGCCGGCGGCGAGCCGCCAAGCTTCGACAGCATCAAACTGGACCTGTAAACCCACCCATGATTACTCTTTACGGCATACCCAATTGCAGCACCGTCAAAAAAGCGCGCCAATGGCTGAGCGACAACGGCCTCGACTACCACTTCCATGATTTCAAGAAACAAGGCGCGGACGCCGCCAGCCTGGAGCGCTGGGCCGCCGCGGTCGGCCTCGCCAAGCTGATCAACCGCCAGGGCACCACCTGGCGCGCGCTGCCGGACGAGGTCAAGGCCGGCGCCGAGCAACTGCCGGCCGCGCTGGCCTTGATGCAGGCCAATCCCTCGGTGATCAAGCGCCCGGTGCTGGACGCCGGCGGCAAGATCAGCGTCGGCTTCGTCGAAGCCGACTGGGCGGAGCGCCTGCTGAAATGAGCGCGACCTTAGAATTGGCGCGGCAGCTGATCCGGCTGGATTCGGTCACCCCGCGCGACCAGGGCTGCCAGGAATTGATGATCGCCCGCTTGGAAGCCATAGGCTTTCGCGTGGAGCGCATGCGTTTCGGCGAGGTCGACAACTTCTGGGCCCGCCGCGGCGACGCAGCTCCGCTGGTCTGCTTCGCCGGCCACACCGACGTGGTGCCCACCGGTCCGCTGGAGCAATGGGACAGCCCGCCCTTCGAACCCACCATCCGCAACGGCCTGCTCTACGGCCGCGGCGCCGCCGACATGAAAGCTTCGCTGGCCGCCTTCGTCACCGCCTGCGAAGACTTCGTCGCCCGCCATCCCGGACACCCCGGCTCCATCGCCCTCCTGATCACCTCGGACGAGGAAGGCGTGGCGGTGGACGGCAGCGTCAAGGTGGTGGACGCGCTGGAGGCGCGCGGCGAAACCATAGATTATTGCATCGTCGGCGAGCCCACCTCGGACCAGGCGCTGGGCGACACCATCAAGAACGGCCGCCGCGGCTCGCTGTCCGGCCATTTGATCGTGCACGGCATCCAGGGCCACATCGCCTATCCGCACCTGGCCAAGAACCCGGTTCACCTGATGGCGCCGGCGCTGGCCGAACTGGCGGAGACGCGCTGGGACGAGGGCAACGCCTTTTTCCCGCCCACCAGCTGGCAGGTGTCCAACATCCATGCGGGCACCGGCGCCAGCAACATCATCCCCGGCCATTGCGATATCCGCTTCAACTTCCGCTTCTCGCCGGAGAGCAGCGCGGAATCGCTGAAGGAACGCGTCTGCGCCATTCTGGACCGCCACGGCCTGGGCTATGAGTTGCACTGGCAATTGTCCGGCCAGCCTTTCCTGACGCAGCCGGGCAAGCTCACCGAGGCGCTTGGCCTCGCCATCGCCGACGCCACCGGCCGCCGGGCCGAGCTCTCCACCACCGGCGGCACCTCCGACGGCCGCTTCATCAAGCGCATCGCGCGCGAGCTGGTGGAGTTCGGCCCGGTCAACGCCACCATCCACAAGCTGAACGAGTGCGTGGAGGCGGCCGATGTCGAGCCCTTGTCCGCCATCTATCGCCACACGCTGGAACTGCTGCTGAACACTGACTAAGCCGAATTCCGGCTATGCTGAAACCGGTTGCGCCTGGCGCGGCCGGTTTTTTTGCTTTGCGGCGCGCCGCCGTGGCGCGGCGTCGACGCTTCTCGTCTCCCGCCTGAATGCGGCGGCCTCCAGCGAAAGGTATGATCCGAACCATGGAAGTCGAAATCGCAAAAATATTCATCGCGCTGCTGGTGCTGGTCAATCCGCTGGGCGCCATCCCCATCTTCATCAGCCTGACGCCCACCTCCAACCAGCTGGAGCGCAAGAAGATCGCCAAGACCACGGCCATCGCCGTGGCCATCGTGCTCTGCCTGTTCGCCGTCGTCGGCGAGACCCTGCTGCGCTTTCTCGGCATCAGCGTCGGCTCTTTCCAGGTGGGCGGCGGCCTGTTGGTGATGCTGATCGCCATCGCGCTGATGAACGCCAAACCGGGACCGACCAAGACCACCAAGGTGGAGCGCGAGGAAGCGGAAACCAAGACCAATATCGCCGTGGTGCCGCTGGCCATCCCGCTGATGACCGGGCCGGGCACCATCTCCACCGTGATCATCTATGCGACGACGGCCTCGTCGTGGGTACAGGTGGTTTACCTTTTGGTAAGCAGTTTGCTGGTGGCCATCACCTGCTACGGCGCGCTGGTGCTGGCCTCGCCCTTGTCCCGCCTGCTGGGGCAGACCGGCATCAACATCGTCAACCGGGTGATGGGCATGCTGCTGGCGGCGGTGTCGGTGGAAATCATCGTGGATGGGATTTACCGGCTTTTTCCGCAGCTTGCACGATAAAATCCCAAAAAACCCACAAACTCGGCAGGATTATTGTGCTGAGGCGATCAGCACAGCGCCTGGCGTTCAATACCAGACAAAGCGGGGCAAGACCCGGGCTCTGCCCGTTCGCCGCATGGAAAACCCCTTGTTTTTACTTGGGGTTTTCCATGTCCACGCTCAAGCCCAAGCCCGAATCTGTATATAGACAGACGGCGCTGTATACACATTTTCAAAGACAACTGTTCATTGTTTGTACCGATCCCAAGCAGTACTAATAAGGGGTTTTCATCCAATGGTCATTTTGCCATGTCTAGCCAGCAAGCCGTCCCCATCAAAATCTATCCGCGCCTGACCACCGGCCGCTTCAACAACGTTCGGGTGTTCATGGTTCTCGCTACCCAACTTGCGTTCTTCGGCCTGCCCTGGTTGCAGTGGAACGGCAGGCAGGCTGTGCATCTGGATCTGGAACAACATCGCTTCCTGATCTTCGGCCTCACCTTCTGGCCGCAGGACTTCATCTTCTTCGCCGCCTTGCTGGTGATCTGCGCGCTGGGCCTGTTCCTGTGGACCGCGCTGGCCGGCCGGCTCTGGTGCGGTTACAGCTGTCCGCAGACAGTCTACACCCAGATCATGTTGTGGATAGAACGGCTGACCCTGGGCGATCACAACGCCCGCCGCAAACTGGACGCGGCGCCGATGAGCGTGAACAAGTTCACGCGCAAGACGCTGTCGCACGGGCTGATGGGCTTGTTCTCGCTGATCACCGGCTTCACCCTGGTCGGCTACTTCACCCCGGTGCGCGAGCTGGCCGCCGCCGCGCCCAGCCTGGCCTACGGCCCGTGGGAAAGCTTCTGGATCCTGTTCTACGGCGGTTTCACCTGGCTGCTGGCCGGCGTGCTGCGCGAGAAGGTTTGTCTGCACATGTGCCCGTACGCGCGCTTCCAGGGCGCGATGTTCGACAACGACACCCTGATCATCTCCTACGACAACCGCCGCGGCGAACCGCGCGGCAAGAGCAAGCAGGCGGCCGACAAGGCGCGCGGCAGCTGCATCGATTGCGGCATCTGCGTCCAGGTCTGCCCCACCGGCATCGACATCCGCAACGGCCTGCAATACGAGTGCATAGGCTGCGCCGCCTGTATCGACGCCTGCGATCAGGTGATGGACAAGATCCATGCGCCGCGCGGGCTGATCAGCTACACCAGCGCCGCCGCGCTGGAAGCCGCCGGCAAGCCGGAACGCCCCAGCAGCAGCCATCGCCCGCGGGTCATCGTCTACTCCAGCCTGCTGGCCGGCATCATCGCCCTGTCCACCACCGCGCTGATCCTGAAAAAACCGTTCAAGGTGGACGTGCTGCGCGACCGCGCGGTCCTGGTGCGCGCCACCGACGACGGCCTGCTGGAAAACAGCTATAACCTGAAGCTGATCAACACCAGCGAACAGGCGCAGCGCTTCAAGATCCAGGTGGAAGGCCTGCCCAGCCTGAGGCTGGACAAGCCGGGCCAGGTGGTCGAAGTCGCGCCCACCCGCACCGAGACCGTCACCGTGCGAGTGCAGGCCGAGCCCGAGCACGCCACCCGCGGCGCGCACGACATCTACTTCGTGGTCAGCTCGCTGAGCCATGACGGTAGTATGATCAGGGAAAAATCCAGCTTCATCGGCGAATGAATCTAGGACCCGCCGATGTTTTTCAGCGCCAAGCAAACGTCGGCGGCCCTAGGCAGTCCATCAGGAGTCATGCCGCGGCGCAACGCCGCCGCGGCTCAACCGCCAGGAATACAATGAGCAAGACCAGTCAACTGAGCCAGCGCTTTCGCCATGCCATCGAGCAAGGCCATCTGCGCCCCGGCGATCGCATGCCTTCGCTGCGCAAGCTATGCCTGGACCACAAGGTCAGCATCACCACCGCCCAACGCGCTTACGCCGAGCTGGAGAAACAAGGCCTGATCGAGTCCCTGCCCCGCTCCGGTTTCCGGGTGCTGGGCCTGTCCTCGCTGTCGCTGCGCCAGTCGCCGCCGCTGCCGGACCACCCGGGCGAGTTCCGCGCCGAGCACCTGACCATGGCGCTGCCCATGCCCTGGGGCTGCCCGTTCATGAACCCGGTGTTGATCAACACCACGCCGCTGACCCGCGCGCTGACCCGCGCGCTCAGCGATTACCGCTACGCCTTGTCCAGCACCGACAGCGAGGGCTACGAGGGGCTGCGCCGAGAACTGGCGCTGCGCTATCTCGCCCAGGGCGTGGAGCTGGACGGCGAGGAAATGCTGATCACCTGCGGCGGCATGGAGGCGCTGAACCTGGCGATCCGCTCGGTGGCCCGCCTCAGCGGCAGCGACTGCATGCTGGTGATCACCCCGGCCTTCCCGCCCATCTTCGAACAACTGGAACACCTGGAACTGCGCGCCGTCGGCTTCAACTGTCCGCCGGGGCAGCCGCTGGACCTGGAACGGCTGGAGGCGCTGCTGATCCAGCACCAGCCGGCCGGCATCATCGCCATGCCCAATTTCCAGCACCCCACCGGCCAGGTGATGAGCGATTCGCAAAAAGCCGCGCTGCTGGCGCTGGCGGAACGCCACCGCGTGCCCATCATCGAGGACGACACCTATCGCGAGCTGTACTTCGGCGAAGGCGCGCCCTTGCCGCTCAAGGCTTTCGACCAGCGCGGCAGCGTGCTGCACTGTTCCTCCTTCAGCAAATCGCTGGCCCCCGGCTATCGCGTGGGCTGGATCGCCGCCGGACGCTTCCGCGACAGCATTCTGGGCCTCAAGCTGTGCAGCTCGCTGGCCACCCCGCTGCCCAGCCAGATGGCGCTGGCGCGCTTGCTGGCCGGCGGCCATCACGAGGACATGCTCAGCCTGTTGCGCCAGCGTCTGCAAAACAATCTGGCCGCGCTGCAACAGCAGATCTCCGCCCACTTCCCGGCCGACTGCCGGATGGCCCGGCCGCAGGGCGGCTACTTCCTGTGGGTGGAGCTGCCGCCCGGCGTCGACTGCCGCCGCCTGCTGCCGATGGCGATGCAACAGGGGCTGCACTTCGCGCCGTCCCAGATGTTCCACACCCCGGGACAGGACACCGGCAACGCGATGCGCTTGAACTTCAGCTTCTTCGATCCGCTGCAACACCGCTCCGGCGTCCCCCTGCTGGCCGAGCTGCTCAGCCCGGCCAACGTCCGCTGAGCCTCAGATCCGCTCATCCGCCAGCTTGACCCGCTTGCGCTGCCCCAGCAGGGGCAGCAGCAAGACGGCGGACAGCATGGTGGTCACGGACAAGGCCAGGAAAAACCCGTCCCAGCCCCAGGCGTCGGTCACCTTGGCCAGCGGGTAGCCCGACAGCGCCGCCCCCAGATAGCCGAACACGCCGACGAAACCGGTGGCCGCGCCCGCCGACTCCTTGTGCGCGGCCTCGGCCGCCGCCATGCCGATCAGCATTTGCGGCCCGAAAATAAAAAAGCCGATGAAAAAGAAGCAGCCGGCGATCAGCGGATAGTGGTCCACCCGCAAGGCCCACAGCAGCAGCACCGACAGCAGGATGCCCAGGGTGAAGATGATGTTCATCGGCACCCGGTTGCCGCGGAAAAAACGGTCCGAGCCCCAGCCGGCGACGATGGTGCCGATGAAGCCGCCCACCTCCAGCCAGAAAATCGCCGAGTTGGCCTTCAGCAACGCGTAACCGTGCTGCTCCTGCAGAAATTTGTTGCCCCAATCGTTGATGCCGATGCGCACCACGTAGACGAATAGATAAGACGCGGCCAGCAGCCAGATGAAGCGGTTGCCGAACACATAACGCCGCAATACCTGCCACATCGGCAGCTTGGCGCTATTCCTCTCCTGCTCCAGCTCCAGTTCGTCCCGCCGCCAGGCCCCCACCGTCGGCAGGCCCATGGACGCCGGCCGATCGCGCAGGCGGACGCACAGCAACAGGCCGACGGCGATGCCGATCACCCCCGGCACGATCATGCCATAGCGCCAGCCGTAGGCCATCGCCAAGGCGCCCGCCAGCAAGGGAATCAGCGCGCCGCCGACATTGTGCGAGGTATTGCAGATCGCCCACCAGAAACCGCGCTCGTTGCGCGAGTACCAGGCCGTCATCAACTTGGCGCACGGCGGCCAGCCCCAGCCCTGGAAGAAGGCGTTCAGCGTCCATAGCGCGGTGAAGGCCAGCAAGCTGCTGCTGAAGCCGAACAGAATGTTGATGACGCCGGTGGCGATCAGGCCCAGGCCCATGAAGTAACGCGGATTGGCGAAGTCGCTCATCATGCCGGACACGAAGCGCGACACGCCGTAGACGATGTAGAACATCGACAGGATGGCGCCGCCGGCGGCCCGCTCCCAGCCCAGGTCGTCCAGCATCGCCGGCAGGATGGAATTGAAACTGCGGCGGGTGAAATAGTAGACGGCGTAGCCGGCGTACAAGCCCAACATGATGTGGAGGCGCCAGTGACGGTAGCTGGCGTTGATTTCCTCCTGGTTCTTGTCCACCGGCGCCTCCGGCTGCGCGCGCAGCCAGCTCAGCCATGTTCTCAGCGACATGTGCGTTCTCCTCTGTCCGCGCCGCCGCGACGGCGGCGCCGTTGTGACCGGCGCGTCTTTGCGCGCCTTGCCTCAAGCCAGCCGCTGAATCAGCTCCAGCGCCTCGCGGTGGCGGGCCGGATCGCCGGCCGCCACTACCCGGCTGCCGCTGTCCAGCGTGATCGCCCGGCCCTCCCAATCGCTGATCACGCCGCCGGCGCCCTCGATCACCGGCCGCATCGCCGCGTAGTCGTAGAGCTTGAGGCCGGCGTCCAGCGCCAGGTCGGTGCGCCCGGAAGCCAGCAGGCCGTAGCTGCGGCAAGCGCCGCCGTAGACCCGCCAGCCCGTGCGCTCGCAAAAGCCCTGCCATACCGGCCTTTCTTCCGGCAGGAAAAAATCCGGGCTGCTGACCGAGACGAAGGCCCGCTCCAGGCTGGCGCAAGCTCGGGTCCGGCATTCGCGGCCGCCGTCGCGCTTGAACAACAAGGTGGGCAGGCCGCGGCGGCCTATCCAGCAGTCGTCGGTGGCCGGCTGATCGATCACGCCCAGCACCGGCACGCCCTGATGCAAGAGCGCGATCAGGCTGCCGTAGACCGGCATGCCGGCCATGAAGGAGGCGGTGCCGTCGATGGGGTCCAACACCCACAGCCATTCCGCGTCCCGCTCCCTGGCGCCGAACTCCTCGCCCAGCACGCCGTGGTCCGGATAACGCCGCAGGATGCGCTCGCGCAGCTTTTGCTCAATCTCCAGATCCAGTTGAGTCACCAGAGTGCGGTCCGGCTTGAACTGCGAACTCCAGTCGGTACGGGAAGCCAGCAAGCCGCGGCTGTCCGCCACCAGCTCCCGCGCGAATGTCAGCCATTCATCCAATTGTCCTTGGGCATACCGCCTCATCCCACCCTCCTTTCACTGCCTCACTGCATCACCGCCCGTGTCGTCCACTGGCCGTTCTTGACTTCGGAAATCGTCACCGCCGCCTTGTTGAGATCGCCCTTGGCGTCAAAGGAAAAATCGGTGCTGACTCCGGCGTAGCTGAGCTTGGCCAATACCGGCATGAATCGCGCCGGCTCCACCGAACCCGCCTGCTGCATGGCGGCCGCCACCATCATCATGCCGTCGTAGAACTGCGGCCCCAGCCTCACCACATCCTGCTTGAAACGCGCCTGATAGCGCTGGCGGAAAGCCTTGCCCGCCGGCCTGTCGTTCAACTGGCCGCCGGGAATGCCAGCGAAGTGGCCGCCGGCGCTGTCGCCGGCCAGGCTGAGGAAGGTGGGCGTTTGCAGCATGTCGCCGCCCAGCAGACGCGCGTCCAGCCCCAGCCGCTTCATCTGCTTGGCCATGGGCGCGGCCTGGGCGTCGGCGCCGCCGTAGAAGATCACCTGCGGCCGCAGCGGCTTGACCGCGGTCAGGATGGCGGAAAAATCGCTGGCCTTGTCGTTGGTGTACTCGCGGCGGGCGATCTTGCCGCCGCTGGCCTGCACCGCCTTGGCGAACTCGTCGGCGATGCCCTGGCCGTAGGCGGTGCGGTCGTCTATCACCACGATGCTGCTCGCCTTCAGCGTCTGCACCGCGAAGCGGCCCAACGCGGCGCCCACCTGGCTGTCGCTGCCCACCAGCCGGAAGGCGGTGCGGTAGCCCTGCCGGGTATAGGCCGGGTTGGTGGACACCGATAGCTGCGGAATGCCGGCGGCGGCGTAAAGACGCGCAGCCGGAATCGACACTCCGGAATTGAAATGGCCGAGCACCGCCTTGACGCCGGAGTCGACGAAGCGTTGCGCCACCTGGGTGCCGATGCGCGGATCGGCCTGGTCGTCCTCCGCCAGCAACTGGAAGCGCACCGGCTGGCCGCCTATCTGCGGCTTGCGCGCGTTCAATTCGTCCACCGCCAGCCGCGCGGCGTTTTCATTGTCCTTGCCGTAATGGGCTTGCGGGCCGGACAAGGGCGAGGCGAAGCCTATCTTGACCAGGGTCTCGGCGGCCGCCGGCCAGGCGCCGATCAGCAGCGCGGCGCCGGCGAGCGCCGCCCGCAGGGGGAAAATGGTTTTCATCTCGTCTCTCCTTTGTTTTGGATGGGTGCTGCGCAAAACGCCCGGCGCCGCGCCGGCGGCGCCGGGCCTCAAGCTAGTTCACGTACCAGATGGTCTTGGTCTGCTGGTATTGCTCCAGCGCCTCAAGGCCTTTGTCGCGCCCGCCGAAGCCGGATTGTTTGAAGCCGCCGAAGGGCGTGGTGATGTCGCCCTCGGAGAAGCCGTTGACCGACACCGTGCCGGCGCGCAAGGCGGCGGCCACGCGCTGCGCGCGCCTGACGTCGCGGGTGTACAGCGAGGCGGCCAGGCCGTAGACGCTGTCGTTGGCCAGGCGCACCGCTTCTTCCTCGCTGTCGAAGGTGCTCACCGCCAGGATCGGACCGAAGATTTCTTCCTGGAAGACGCGCATCTTGGCGTCGACCTGGTCGAAAATGGTGGGCTCGATATACCAGCCGCTGCCCAGCTCGGCGTGGATGCGGCCGCCGTGCACCAGCCGCGCGCCCTCAGCCTTGGCCGCGTCCAGATAGGCTTTCACCCGCTCGAAATGGGCTTGCTCCACCAGCGGCCCCACCTGCACCGTCGGATCGGTGGGCAGGCCCAGCTTCCAGCCGGCCAGCCGCCGCTTGAGCTTCTCCAGCAAGGCGTCCTTGACGCTGGCGGCGACGATCAAGCGCGAGCCGCAGCTGCAGTTCTCGCTCATATTCCAGAAGGCCGCGGCCAACACGTCGTCGACGATCTCGTCCAGCTCGGCGTCCTCGAACACCAGCTGCGGACTCTTGCCGCCCAGCTCCAGCACCACTTCCTTCAGATTGCTCTCGGCGGAATACTGCAGGAACAAACGCCCCACTTCGGTGGAGCCGGTGAAGGACACCATGTCCACGTCCGGATGCCGGCCCAGCGCCTCGCCCACCGACTGGCCGGAGCCGGTAACCAGGGTCAGCGCCGCGGCGGGAATGCCGGCCTGATGCGCCAGCTGGGTGATGCGATAGGCGCTGAGCGAGGTCTGCTTGGCCGGCTTCACCACCACCGAGTTGCCGGCGGCCAGCGCCGGCGCCACTTTCCACGCGTACATCTGCGCCGGGAAGTTCCACGGCAGCACCGCGCCCACCACGCCTATCGGCTCCTTGACGATGAAGCCCAGCGCCTCCGGCCCGGTGGGCGCCACCTTGCCGTAGCACTTGTCTATCGCCTCCGCGTACCAGCCGAAGGTGTCCAGCGTGGCCGGCAGATCGGTGTTCAGGCACTCGGTGATGGGTTTGCCGGCGTCGATGCAATCCAGCGCCGCCAACTCCTCGACGTGTTCTTGCAATAGCGCCACCCAGCGCTGCATCGCCTGCTTGCGCTCGGCCGGCGGCCGGCGCGACCATTCGCCGGACTCGAAGCCGGCGCGCGCCGCCGCCACCGCGGCGTCGACGTCGGCGGCGTCGCCGGCGGCGACATGGCCGATCAGGCTGTTGTCCATCGGCGTCCGATTGTCCAGCCGCGCGCCCTTGCCCTCATGGCCCGGGATCAGCAGGCCGGCCCACAATTGCCCGGCGCGGGCCTGCTCGAATACCGTTTCCTTGCTTAATGGCATCTCAGTCTCCTGTTAACGATCGAACGCGGCCAGCGCGTCGAGGAAGGCCTTGGCTTCCGCGCCCGGCAAAGGCAGCAGCGGCAGGCGCACATCGCCGGCCTCGACGCCGTGGCGGCGCACGCCCAGCTTGGCCTTCTGGTTGTAGCCGCCGGATTCCATCGCCTGGATCGCCGGATACATCGCCGCCATCAGCGCGCGCACCCGCGCCCAGTCCTCAACCTTGGCGGCGTTCAGCATCGCCACCTGTTCGCCGGGAAAGACGTTGGCCGCGCCGCTGATCCAGCTGCGCACGCCCCAGAACAGAAAATCCGCCGCCTGGTCGTCGCAGCCGCAGATCACCTCGAAATCCGGCAAGTTCGCCTGGATCAGCGCCAGCGCGCGGCTGAAATCGCCGCTGCTTTCCTTGATGCCGACGATATTGGGCTCGCGGCTCAGCTCCGCCACGCTGTCGATGTCGATGCCGACCCCGGCGCGCGCCGGGAAGTTGTAGAGGATGATGGGCAGCGCGCTGGCGGCGGCCACCGCCTTGAAATGGGCGACGATGCCGGCCTGGTCCGGCAGGCTGTAGGCCGGCGGCGCCAGCATCAGCGCCTCGTAGCCCAGCTCCGCCGCCTGGCGCGCGCGCGCGATCGCGCCGCGGGTGGACAGGTCGTTGGCGCCGGCGATCAGCCGCAGCCGGCCCTTGCCCGCCTGGGCCACGCACTCCAGCACTTGGCGGCGCTCGCCCTCGTCCAGCGCGTAGTATTCGCCGGTGGTGCCGCAGGCGACGACGCCGGCGACGCCTTGCTCGATGAAACGCTCGATCAGCTGCCGCAGCGCCGCCAGGTCCAGGCGGCCGTCGCGGTCGAACGGCGTGACGATGGGAACCAGAATGCCTTGTTCTTGCATGGGAGTTTCCTTTGTACTTACGGGTGGAAGAAGGTCGCGCGGCTCAAGCCGGCGCGGCGGCGGCGGGCGCGGAGCGGACGCGCCAGATCGCGATGTCGGCGTAGCCGTAGAACACGCTGATGGCGATCACCAGCAGGTGGTACCAGAGAAAGGGCAGATACTGCAGCGTGGACACGCCCAGCGTCGCCGCCATGAACACGCCGCCGTCGCTCCAGGGCACCATGGGCGCGGTCACCGTGCCGCCGGCTTCGACATTGCGCGACAGCACCCGGCGCTCTATGCCCTGCAGATCGTAATTGCGCTCGGTGATGGTGCTGGCGGTGATCAGCGACACATAGGCGGCGCCGCCGAAGAAGTTGCCGAAGAAGCCGCCCAGAATCGTCGAAACGGTCAGACGGCCCGGATTATTGGCCCAGCGCAGGAAGTTGGCGCTGATCACCTCCAGGATGCCGGCGCGTTCCATCAGGCCGCCCAGACCCAGGGCGAACAGGATCAGCGCGATCACGCTGAGCATGGATTCGATGCCGCCGCGGTTGAGCAAGGTATTGAGAAACTCCACGTCGGACGCGGTGCGGTTGCCGAAGTACGCGGTACGCACCGCGTCCAGCACGGGCATGTCCTGCGCCCACCAGGCGCAGACGATGCCCATCACCGCCCCCGAGCAGATCACCGGGATGGACGGCAGCCGCATCGTCAACATCGTGATCACCGCCGCCGCCGGCAGCAGCAGCCAGCCGTTGACGGTGAAGTGCGAGCCCAAGGCCTGCATCGCCAGATCGGCGCGGCCGGTGTCCAGGCCGGCGTCGACATAGAAGAAACCGACGCCGAGGAACAACAGCGCGGTCAGCAAGGTGGCCGGCACGCTGACCCACATCATCGAGCGGATGTGGTCGATCAGATCCACCTTGCACAGCGAGGCGGTCATCACCGTGGTGTCCGACAGCGGCGACATCTTGTCGCCGACATAGGCGCCGGAAATCACCGCGCCCGCCACCAGCGGCAAAGGCATGCCAAAGCTATAGCCTATGCCCATCATCGCGATGCCCGCCGTGCCGGCGGTGCCGAAGGAGGTACCGGTGGCCAGCGAAGTCAGCATGCAGATGATGAAGGCCGCGCACAGAAAGATCTGCGGGCTCATGATGGCCAGGCCGTAGTAGATGATGGCCGGCACCACGCCGCCGGCGATCCAGGTGCCGATCAGCGCGCCCACGGTGATCAGCACCAGCACCGCCACCATGCCGTTGTGGATACCCTGGATCAGGCCTTGCTGCATATCGTCGTAACTGCGGCCCAGCCAGTTGCCCAGCCCTATCACCAGGAACCAGCTGCTGAACAGCGCCAGCTGGATGGGCAGGTCCAGCACGTTAAGGAATAGAAACATGATGGCGATGAAACCGGCCATCACCGCGACAACCTGGGTTGCGCTCGGCAAGCGCGGCGATCTTTGTTGCATGGCGTTTCTCCTCTGCTCGGGTGGGCGGCCGGCGGCGTCGAGGCTGCCGGCGCGGAGGGGCCGCGGCGCTCAGAACCTGTTTACGGTCTGCTGCGCTGCTGCGATACCGCATTGAAAACGACTTCGACATGCTCATGCACCACGGGTACATTCCGCTTCCTCGGCCGTTTTCGCCTTGTCTCGCTCTAACTCGCGAGATCGAAAACACGTTCTAAAAGCGCGCCAGGCGGTAAGGATGCAAATCCAGATCCGGCGGACGCCGCAACACCATGTCGCGCAGCAGCGCGCCGGTGGTGGCGGCCAGCGTCAGGCCCAAATGGCCGTGGCCGAAAGCGAAATACAGGCCCTGGCGATCCGGAGCCGGGCCGATCACCGGCACGGTGTCCGGCAGCGACGGCCGGTTGCCCATCCACAACGTCATGCCTTCGGTGGAAAAATCGCCGACGATGCGCCGCGCCTTGTCCAGCAGGATCTCGGCGCGCCGCCAGTCCGGCGCCGCGTCGCGGTGGGCCAGTTCCACGGTGCCGGCCAGCCGCAGGCCGCCGTCGGCCAGCGGCAGGATCACGAAGCTTTCGCTGGCGCACTGAATGAAATGGCGCAAAGCCACGCCGGCCTTGGGCAGGTTGACGTGATAGCCGCGCTCGCTTTCCAGCGGCACCCGGTAGCGGCACTGCCGGGTGAAGCGATCGCTCCAGATGCCGGCGGTCACCACCACCTGGGCGGCGGCCAGCGTGCGGCCATCGGCGCAGACCACGCCGTCGACCTTGCCCTCGCCTTCGCTCAGGGCCGCCGCCTCCGCTTGTTCGAAGCCGCCGCCGGCGGCGACGAAGGCGTCGAACAGGCCCCGGCAGAACAGATAGGGATCATCGACATGGGACCAGGACGCCACCTTGACCGCGCGCGCCCAGCCGTCCAGCAGCGCCGGCTCGCAAGCCTGGGCCGCCGCCTGATCCAGCGCCTGCCAGCCCACGCCGTGCTCGGACTTCCGCCGCCAGGCCGGCAAGGCCCGCTCCAGCTCGGCCGCGTCGCGGTACAAGGTCAGCGCGCCGTGCCGCCGCCACATGCCCTCCAGCCCGGCCAGCTCCACCAGCGGCGCGTAATCGGCGGCGGCCCGGTTCAGCAAAGCCGCCAGCGCGCGGGTCAGGGCAGCCACCCGCGCCGGCCGGCTGGCCAGCGCGAAACGCGCCAGCCACGGCGCCAGCGTCGGCAGATAGCGCCAGCGCACCGCCAGCGGCCCCAGCGGGTCCAGCAGCCAGCCGGGCAGGCGGCGCCAGACGCCGGGCTCGGCCAAGGGAATCACATCGCTGACCGCCAGCGCGCCGGCGTTGCCGTAGCTGGTTTCCCGCGCCGGTTCGCCGCGGTCCAGCAGCAACACCTCCAGCCCGGCTTGCCGCAGTTGCAGCGCCGCGGCGATGCCCACCACGCCGGCGCCGACGACAATGACGCGCGCGCTCATCTCAGGCCACCTCGAAGCCGTGGACATAGGGATCGGCGTCGTCCAGCAGGATGCGGTTGTAGCCGGTGAAGCGCGCCCAGCCCCGCACCGAGGGCACGATGGCCGGGTAATCGCCCACCCGCGTTTCCGCCAGCACGCGGCCGACGAACTGGCTGCCGATCAGGCTCTCGTGGATGAAATCCTCGCCGACGGCGAGCAGGCCGCGCGCGTGACGCTGAGCCAGCCGCGCCGAAGTGCCGGTGCCGCAAGGCGAGCGGTCCAGCGCGGACTCGCCGTACAACACCGCGTTGGCGGCGCTGGAGCCGGCGTTCTTGGCCGCGCCGGTCCACTGGCAATGACGGACGCCGCGGATATTGGGGTCCAGCGGGTGGACGATGTCGTAATGCCGGTTCAGGTATTCGCGCAGTTCGCGCCCCATCGCCACCAGCTGCGCCGGCGAGTAATCCGCCATATCGCGATAGCCCGGCTGCGCCTCGACGATGGGATAGAAATTGCCGCCGTAGGCGATGTCCACCCGCAAGCGCCCCAACGCGGACACCTCGGCCTCCACATCGCGCAGGTAGAGGAAGGACGGCACATTGGTCAAGGTCACCGCGGCGACCTTGTCGCCCTCCATCCGGTACTCTGCCGCCACCTTGCCCGCCGGCGTGTCCAGATTCAGCACCCCGGGCGCGGCCGGCGTCACCAGACCGTGCTCCAGCGCCATGGTGACCACGCCTATGGTGCCGTGGCCGCACATCGGCAGGCAGCCGCTGGTCTCGATGTAAAGCACCGCGATGTCGCAATCCTCCCGCGTCGACGGATACAGAAAGGCGCCGGACATCTGCGCATGACCGCGCGGCTCGAACATCAGCCCGGTGCGTATCCAGTCGTAGCGGCGGATGAAATCCAGCCGCCGCTCCGCCTGGGTCTCCCCTTCCAGCCGCGGACCGCCGTTCACCACCAGCCGCACCGGATTGCCGCAGGTATGGCCATCGAGACATTCGAATTCGCGCACCGCCATGTTCTTGCTCCTCGCTTGTGATGGGGCCACTCTAACCGCGCTCATTTTTGAATACAATTTTTGAGGCGCGCAGTAGACATGCACTTGCGAGAATATTGCGTTATCTCACATGTGAAATAATTAAATATACAATAAAATCAATATGTTATTGCGTGTTGTTTTTTAATCACCTTGCATTGCAGCATTACCACCAACTCAAAATCACCTTAAAAAAGAGATGAAACCGCGAATAATTGAATACAAAATTACAGCAAGCACGCCCATAATCCATGCCAAAACAAAGACTGGACGCGGCCATTGCCCGCCCTCCCCGCGCCTGTGATAATTTGAAAACTCCAACCGCCGATTTCGCCATGCCCCAAACCACCGCTCCGCGCCAAACCCTCACCGCCACCACCACCGACACGCTGCGCCAGCGCATCCTGCTGGGAGAGTGGCCGGCCGGCACCCAACTGCGCCAGGAGGCGCTGTCCAAGGAACTGGGCGTCAGCCGGGTGCCGCTGCGAGAGGCGCTGCGTCAACTGGAGGCGGAAGGATTGGTGGCCATCACCGAACGGCGCGGCGCGGTGATCGCCCAGCTGTCGCTGCCGGAAGTGCTGGAATTGCTGCGGGTGAGAGTGCTGCTGGAATGCGATATGTTGCTGGAGGCGGTGCCGCGGCAGACCCAGGCGGATCTGGACGCGGCCGGCGCGCTGCTGGCGCAGTTCGAGGAGGCGCTGCGCCGACGGGATGTCGGCGCCTGGGGCATTCTGAATTCGCGCTTCCACCTGGCGCTGTACCAGGCGGCCGACCGGCCGCAAACCCTGGCGCTGATCGAGCAGTTGCACAATCGCACCGATCGCTACACCCGGATGCAGATTCTGCTGACCAATTTCAGCGACCGCGCCCATCGCGAGCACAGCGAAATGCTCGAACTGTGCCGCCGCAAGGACGCGGTCAGCGCCGCCGCCTTCCTGAGACAACACATCCTGAACGCGGAAGAAGCCCTGGAGGCCTGGCACCAGGAGCATCAAGGCGAAAACGGCCGCAGCGCGCGCAAGCCGGCCTGAATACCGCCCGCCAAGCGCGGCAAGCACTTGGTTTCAAACAGAAAAGTCTTTAGACACACTATATCCAATGGCTAAAATAATGATGATGACATCAGCTTTCTAGCCATTTGATCATAATCAAATAATGCACAGTTTTGAAAATGCTATGCGCATTAAAGTAACAGAAAAATACATTATTCCAACGGTCTAGTCACGCGCAAAATCCAAGCAAGTCATTGTTTTTCAAAAACAAATACAAGACAAACACCCGCCGATCTCCTGCTGCGCCCGCCAATCTGTATACATCTGATCACAGCAATCTGTACATTGCCTGTACCCATACAATGCGATAACAATGCTTGCGACAATTAAAAAGCGATTCATCATAATTAGGCTACGGCAATCGCCAAATAGCCTGATTGTCTGACCATAGTCAGGCGCGACCAAATCGCTCGCCGCCGGAAGCGACTGTCCACTCCGCGCTCCATCCGGCGCTCCCTTATCGTGTCAGTAGAACCAAAACGAGCTATTTCGATGCCAAATTTAGACAGAAAATATGACATTCAGAAATTGAATGAAGATCAAATCGCCATCAACATCAATGGCAACACCGTCGCCGCCGCGCAGGGCGAGACCGTGCTCAGCGTGCTCAACGCCGTCGGCTTGCGCCGCGTCAGCCGCAACGACAGCCAGCAAAGCATGGGTTCCTATTGCGGCATGGGCGTCTGCCATTGCTGCCTGGTGCGCATCGACGGCCGCTACAAGCGCCGCGCCTGCCAGACCGTGGTGCAACCCGGCATGACCGTGGAAACCGCGGCCAATCGCATCGAACTGGAGGGCCTGCAATGAGCGCGCGCCCCATCATCGTCGGCGGCGGCCCCGCCGGCATGGCCGCGGCCATCGAGCTGGTCAAGCACGGCCTGCCCTGCACGCTGATAGACGAAGCCTCGCGCCTGGGCGGCGTGGTTTACCGCGGCCCGCTGCGCCAGGGCGTGACCCTGGACTATTTGGGCGAGCGCTACCGCGACGCCATGCAGGCGCTGCACGCGCAGTTCGCCGAAGTCAGCCACGCGGTGGAGATCAAACTGAACACCCGCGTCGTCGGCGGCGAAGCCGGCCAATGGCTGTACGCGCTGAATGAACAGGAAAAAGTCGAAAAGATCGACTTTGAACAATTGCTGCTGTCCGCCGGCTGCCACGAACGCAGCGTGCCCTTCCCCGGCTGGACCCTGCCCGGCGTGATCATGCTGGGCGGCCTGCAATTGCAGATCAAGAGCGGCGTGGTCAAGCCGCTGGGCCGCACCACCATCGTCGGCACCGGCCCCTTGCTGCCGCTGGTGGCCTGTCAACTGCACCGCGCCGGCGCCGACGTTCAGGGCGTCTACGAAGCCAGTTCCTTCGGCCGCATCGCCAAGGAAACCCTGGCCATGCTGAACAAGCCGCAGCTGTTCCTGGACGGCCTGAGCATGCTGGCCTACCTGAAACGCCACGGCGTGCCGCTGCACTACGGCTGGGGCGTGGTGGAGGCAAGCGGCCAGCAAGAGGTGCAGGAAGTCACCGTCGCGCCTTACGACGACAACTGGACGCCGGACCTGAACCGCGCGGTCAGCCTGGCCACGGAAACCCTGGCGGTGGGCTACGGCTTCATTCCGCGCACCCAGCTGACCCAGCAAATGGGCCTGCGCCACGCTTACGACGCCGACGGCTTCCTCAAGCCGGAAATCAACGGCTGGCAGCAAAGCAGCGAAGCCCACATCCACCTGGCCGGCGACATCGGCGGCCTGCGCGGCGGCGAAGCCGCCATGCTGAGCGGCCGCATCGCCGCCCAGTCCATCCTCAAGCAACGCGGCGCGATCAGCGCCGAACTGGCCGAGAAAAACCGCCAGCGCTACCTGACGGAACTGAAAACGGTGTTGCGCTTCCGCGTGGGCATAGACAGCTTCACCCAGCGCGGCAGCGGACAGCTGACGCTGCCGCAGGAAGACACGGTGATCTGCCGCTGCGAGAACGCGCTGCGCAAGGATATCGACGCCGCGCTGGAACAAGGCGTGCAGGACTTGATCAGCCTGAAGATGCGCACCCGCGTCAGCATGGGCGATTGCCAGGGCAAGATGTGCGTCGGCTATTGCAGCGACCGCCTGCGCGAGCACACCGGCAAGGCGGACGTGGGCTGGATCCGCCCGCGCTTCCCGCTGGACCCCTTGCCGTTCTCCGCCTTCCAAACCGAAACCGAAGAGGCCTAACCATGAGCAGACAATACGACATCGTGATCGCCGGCGGCGGCGTGATCGGCGCCTCTTGCGCCTACCAGCTGTCCAAACGCAAAGACCTGAAAATCGCGCTGATCGACGCCAAGCGCCCCGGCAACGCCTCGCGCGCCTCGGCCGGCGGCCTGTGGGCGATCGGCGAATCGGTGGGCCTGGGCTGCGGCGTGATCTTCTTCCGCATGACCTCGGCCAAGAACAAGCGCGAGGCGGCCGGCGCCGCCATCGCCGTGGACGCCAGCACCCCGCACATCCTGCCGGAGTCCTTCTTCAATTTCGCGCTGGCCTCCAACGCGCTGTATCCGGCCCTGCATCAGGAGTTGATCGAAAACCACGGCATGGATTTCAAGTTCGAGGAAACCGGGCTGAAATTCGTGATTTACGACGAGGAAGACCAGCTCTACGCCGAACACATCGCCGCGCAGATTCCCCACCTGTCCGATCAGGTGCGCTGGGTGGACCAGGCCCAACTGCGTGAAAACGAGCCCTACATCAGCCACGAGGCCACCGGCGCGCTGGAATTCCTGTGCGACCACCAGGTCAGCCCCTTCCGCCTGACCGACGCCTATACCGAGGCCGCGCGCCAGAACGGCGTCGACGTGTTCTTCAACACCAATGTCACCGGCGTGCTCAAGCAAGGCTCGCGCGTCACCGGCGTGCGGACGCTGGAAGCCGGCGAATTCCACTGCCACACCCTGATCAACGCCGCCGGCTCCTGGGCCGCCGAGTTGAGCCAATGGGCGACCGGCATCGATATTCCGGTCAAACCGGTCAAGGGCCAGATCGTGCTGTCGGAAAAGATGCCCAAGCTGTTGCGCGGCTGCATCACCACCAGCGATTGCTATATCGCGCAGAAGGACAACGGCGAAATCCTGATCGGCAGCACCACGGAGGACAAGGGCTTCGACGTCAGCAACACCTATCCGGAAATCGCCGGCCTGGTCAAAGGCGCGATCCGCTGCCTGCCGGAGATGAAGAACATCAACATCAAGCGTTGCTGGGCCGGCTTGCGCCCCGGCTCCCCGGACGAGCTGCCCATCCTCGGGCCGATGCAGGGCGTGGACGGCTATCTGAACGCCTGCGGTCACTTCCGCACCGGCATTCTGACCTCGGCCATCACCGGCGTGATGCTGGACGCGCTGGTGCGCGGCGAAACGCCGCCGCTGGACGTGACGCCCTTCCTGGCCGACCGCTTCAACGCCCCGGCCGCCAAGCCGACGGTGCAGGAAGCCGTCGAACTGGCGCTCTCCTAAACCAGCGACGGCCCGTCGCTCCCGCGGCGGGCCGTCCCACTGATTCAGATGTTCCTCTGTTACAGGCCGGCTAGTCCGGCCTGCTTTTTTTTCCCCGCCGCGCCCACCCTCTTAGAACCTGTTTACGATCTCGCGAGCTAGAGCGAGACAAGGCGAAAACAGCTGAGAAAGCGGAATGTACAGAGGGTACATGAGCATTTCGAAGCGGTTTTCAACGCCGTATCGCCGACGCGCAGCAGATCGTAAACAGCTTCTTACTGGCCGACACCGCGGCGCTCGTACACCGCCTGCGCCAAGGTGCCCAGGTCGACGTACTCCAGCTCTCCGCCCACCGGCATGCCGCGCGCGATGCGCGTCACTTTGAGGCCGCGTTCCTTCAGCAGCTCGGCGATCATATGCGCGGTGACCTCGCCCTCGGCGGTGAAATTGGTGGCGATGATCACCTCCTCCACCGCACCGTCCGCCGCCCTCACCAGCAGCTTGTCCAGATTGATGTCGCGCGGGCCGACATTGTCCAACGGCGAGATGCGGCCCATCAGCACGAAATACAGGCCGTCGAAGCATTTGGCCTGCTCCAGCGTCAGCAGATCCGCCGGCATCTCCACCACGCACAGCAAATCCTGCCGGCGCTCCTCGTCGGCGCAGATCGGACACAGCGGCGTTTCGCTGAAGGTATTGCAGCGTTCGCAGTGGGTCAATTGGGTCAGCGCGCGGTCCAGCGCGCGCGCCAGCTTGTCCGCGCCCTTCTTGTCGCGCTGCAACAGGTGGAAGGCCATCCGTTGCGCGGTCTTGGGTCCGACCCCCGGCAACACTTTCAGGGCGGAAATCAGATGGTCTAGAGCGGGAGGATTCTTCATCGCTTTCACAATCGGGAAAAACGGCGGCGCAGACGCGCGTGCCGCCAGGCGAAAACCAGGCGGAAAATGCCGTAATGCAGTGTCAACAAGCAGGGCGCGCGCGGCGCGAAGCCGATGCGGTCCACCACTTCGCAGCCGCCGGGCAAGGCGCGCACTCTCCGCCGGTGCAGCCAGCGCCGCTGGGTCAGCATGGTGGAGCGCTCGTCGAAGGCGCCCGGCTCCAGCCGCGTCAGCTCCAAGTCGTCGCATTCCACCGGCAACAGGCCGAACAGCAGAATCCGGCACGGTCCGATGCGCATCGGCGGCCTCAAGCCGTCGGGCAGCTCGCCGCCCGGCAAGCGCATGCGGAGCCAGGACCCGAGCTCGTCGTTGATGCCAGCGGCGCTGGCGGCGTGCGCCCACACCCTGTCGGCGTCGGCGCGCAGCCGGCTGCGCACGGTGAAATGAGCGAATCCGCGCATGGCTACCTCGGAAACAACGTAAAAATGGCCCGGCGCGCGCCGAGCCATCCGGATGCCGAAACCGATGCGATCAGAACGGCAGCTTCATGCCGGCCGGCAGGTTCAGGCCGGCGGAGAAACCGGACATCTTTTCCTGAGTGGTGGCTTCCACCTTGCGCACCGCGTCGTTGAACGCGGCGGCGATCAGGTCTTCCAGCATTTCCTTGTCTTCCTTGGCGTCGTCCAGCAGGCTGTCGTCCAGGCTGACGCGCTTGACGTCGTGAGAGCAGGTCATCACCACCTTGACCATGCCGGCGCCGGATTGGCCTTCCACTTCCACCGTGGCCAATTCTTCCTGCGCCTTTTTCATATTGTCCTGCATTTGCTGGGCCTGCTTCATCAGGCCGGCGATACCACCTTTGCCAAACATAATCGTTTCACTCCTTCACGGGTTGAATGGTTTCGATGAGCAGCGTCGCGTCGAATTCGCGCACCATTTGCTGCACCACCGGATCGTTTTTCATATTCTCGCGCGCGATGTCCAACTGCTCCTGCCGATGGCGGGCGTCTTTCATCGCCGGCGTCTCCAGGCCCAGCTCTTCCACCGTCACCGCCAATTCCACCGGCCGGCCGAAGCGCTCGCTCAAGGCGAGCTTGAGCTTGTCCTGGTAATCGCGGCTGGTCATGTGGCGGAAGCTCTCCGGCACCGCCAGCGCCAGGCGTTCCTGGTCCCAGTCCTTCAATACCGCATTATGGGCCAGCATGCGCGCCGCGCCCAGCTTGACGCCCAGTTCGGTCACCAGCGCCTGCCAGTCGCCGTCGAAGCGATAGTCGGCCGGCTCCTCCGGCGGCGCCTGCAAATAGGACGGCATCTCCTCGTCCGCCGCCGCGCCCTGATCCCAGGGCACCTCGTCGGGACTGACGTCACCGTCGTCCGACGCGTCTTCCTCCTCGGGCTCCGGCTCGGGCGGCGGCGCGGCCTGACGGACCGGCGCGGCCGGCGCAGGCGGCCTGGCTTCGGGCGCGGCAGGCTCGGGTTCGGGTTCCGCCGCCGGCGCGCTGTCCTGAAC
>NZ_JAMZGH010000039.1:0-36043 GCF_024158805.1 Chromobacterium sp. S0633
TGGGGTGGATGATGGGGCTCGAACCCACGACAACAGGAATCACAATCCTGGACTCTACCAACTGAGCTACATCCACCACTGAAAACAAGCACTGCATTGTACCACAATTACTTGGCGCGCCCGACAGGACTCGAACCTGTAACCCCCGGCTTAGAAGGCCGGTGCTCTATCCGGTTGAGCTACGGGCGCTCGGTCGGGCTTCGCCTTACTGCTGGTCGGGGCGGCGGGATTCGAACTCGCGACCCCCTGATCCCAAATCAGGTGCGCTACCAGGCTGCGCTACGCCCCGACGACAGAGACCGCAACTATACGGATGGCGATTTGGGCTGTCAACACCTGTTTGTAATTAAATTGCGGCCGGCCAGGGGCGCGATATTGGCCGGGCGGCGGGCTGGGCGGCAGTTCCCTTTATTTATCTTGATCTTAAGTAAGTTTTGTTGCGCAGCGGCATTTCGGAAGCGGCCGAAAAATGCGAGAATATGCGCCTTCTTTTTCAGCCTCTATTATGGAACCGGCCCATGGCAGCACAACTGATTGACGGCAAAGCGGTAGCGGAAAAACTGATCGCCAAGGTGGGCGAGGGCGTGCAGGCGCGCCTGGCCGCGGGCAAGCGCGCCCCGGCGTTGGCGGTGATCCTGGTGGGCGAGGACCCGGCGTCCGCGGTCTACGTGGGCAGCAAGAAGCGCTCCTGCGAGAAAGCCGGCATCCGTTCGCTGGCCTATGATCTGCCGGCCGATACCAGCCAACAGGCGCTGCTGGACATCATCGACCGCTTGAACGCGGACGCGGAGGTGGACGGCATCCTGGTGCAGCTGCCGCTGCCCAAGCAGATCGACCCGCAGGCGGTGATCGAGCGCATCGACCCGAAAAAGGATGTCGACGGCTTCCATCCCTATAATATGGGCCGGCTGGCGATCAAGATGCCGTTGCTGCGTCCCTGCACCCCGCGCGGCGTGATGACGCTGCTGGAAGAGTACGGCATCGATCCCAAAGGCAAGAAAGCGGTGATCGTCGGCGCGTCCAATATCGTCGGCCGTCCGCAGGCGCTGGAAATGCTGCTGGCGCGCGCCACGGTGACGGTGTGCCACAGCGCCACCGCCGATCTGGCCGCCGAAGTGGCCGCCGCCGACATCGTGGTGGCCGCGGTGGGCATCCCCAACTTCGTCAAGGGCGAGTGGATCAAGCCGGGCGCGGTGGTGATCGACGTGGGCATCAACCGTCTGGACAGCGGCAAGCTGTGCGGCGACGTGGCGTTCGCCGCGGCGGCCGAGCGCGCCGGCTTCATCACCCCGGTGCCGGGCGGCGTCGGCCCGATGACGGTGGCCACCTTGCTGCAGAACACTCTGGATTCCGCCAATATGCACGCTTGAACGGCGCGCCGTTCAGCCCAAAACGCCATCGCCGCTTCCGCGGCGGCGGCGTTTTTGTTTTATCGGCGCGCGATAGGGCCGGCGCTTGCAAACAAAGCGAGACGCTGGCGGCCCGGCTATCGTAAAATCGACGGTTTTAGTTAGCAGTAAGCAAATCCGATCATGAGTCAAGACAAGCAATCGGCCACGCTGTTGATCAGCGCGCCGGACAAGAAGGGCCTGGTGGCGGCCATCGCCAACTTCCTGATGACCTACAACGCCAACATCATGCACGCGGACCAGCATCAGGACACCAGCGAAAACCTGTTCCTGATGCGGGTGCAGTGGGATGTGGACGGCTTCACCCTGCCGATGGAGAACTTCGCCGCCGCCTTCCAGCCGATTGCCGACGAACACGCGATGAACTGGAAGGTGTCGCTGTCCACCCGCAAGCCGCGGATGGCCATCTTCGTGTCCCAGTACGAGCACTGCCTGGTGGATCTGATGCACCGCTGGCGCATCGGCGAGCTGGACTGCGAGATCCCGCTGGTGATTTCCAATCACGAAACCTGCCGCCGGCTGGTGGAGTTCAACGGCATTCCCTTCCATGTGATCAAGGTCACCAAGGACAATAAGGAAGAGGCCGAGGCCGAGCAGTTCCGCCTGCTGGAAGAGGCCGGCGTGGACTTCATCGTGCTGGCTCGCTATATGCAGATCCTGTCCCAGGGTTTCGTCGAGCGCTATCCGGACCGGGTGATCAACATCCATCACAGCTTCCTGCCGGCATTCGACGGCGCCAAGCCTTATCACCGCGCGTTTGCGCGCGGGGTGAAGCTGATCGGCGCCACCAGCCACTACGTGACCGAGGATCTGGACGAGGGCCCGATCATCGAGCAGGAAGTCACCCGCATTTCTCACCGCGACGAAGTGGACGACCTGATCCAGAAAGGCCGCGACCTGGAAAAAGTGGTGTTGTCGCGCGCCGTGCGCTGGCATATGGATAACCGCGTGCTGTCCTATAACAACAAGACGGTAGTCTTTGACTGAGAGCGGACATGCGCCTGCTGATTGACGATGTGGTGGATTTGCTGCGCTTCCGGGTCAAGCCCCTGGGCGAGTATCAGTATCCGCGCTGGCAGACCCTGCTGTTTCTGATCGCGCTGGGTCTGGTGGCCAGCGCCGACACCGCTGAGCTGGGCGACAACCTGACCGGCCGCATGCTGTTCATGGTGTTGTTCACGCTGGCGGAAACCCTGTGTTTCGCCGGCTTCATCGGCCTATGGCTGCGTTTTGCCAAGTGGGACGGCCATGGTTCGCTGTTCGGCCTGGTGGCGGTGGCCAGCGGTCTGCAGTTCGTGGAACCGCTGACCAGCTGGTTGCCGGACGACGCGGCGCTGGCGGTCAACGGGGTGTTGTCCATCTTCGGCATTCTGGTGTTGGTCAACGCGCTGGCCGTGGTGTCGGGCATTCACCGGCTGCGGGTGGCGCTGGGAGTGTTGTTGTTCGCGCCGGTGGCCATGGTCTTGCTGGCCGGGGCCTTGTCGCTGGGTTCGGCGGCGGGCTGGGTGGATTTGCCCGCCGGCGTGGCCGACGCCGCGCGCGGAGCGGAGAGCTCGGCGCCCGCAAGCGGCATCTGAGCCGCGGGCTGAAAAAAGAACAGGACATGCCAAGGCATGTCCTGTTTTGCATGGAGGGCGCGTGAACGGGCCGGCGCGCTCAATCCACCTTGGCGATGTAGCGGGCCAGGCCCAGCAGCGCGCGCAGCGCGTCGCCCTTGGCGGTGACTTCGCCGCGCAGCCGCGCGTAGCGGCGCAGGATGGCGCGGCCCTCTATGAACAGGTCCATATCGGTGTCCGGCGAGGACACCAAGGCGATGCGTTCGATTTCCCCCTGCGGGCGCGGCTGGCCCTGCGCGATGCACAGGTAGACCTTGTGCGCGTTGAACGGGGTGATGTGATCGAACAGATACAGCATGGAGTTGATGCGCAAGCCGGTTTCTTCCCGCACTTCGCGGATCAGCGCCTGGGAGCGCAGTTCGCCGCGGGCGGCCTTGCCGCCGGGAAGATTGTAGCGGCCGCCTTTGGCCGCGGTGACCAGCACGCCGTCGGGCAGTTCGATAATAGCGGTTGCGCGCCTGGCCAGGTCCGCCGGCAGGCGCTCGTTTCTTTTTTCTTCCAAAACACTCATTCTTCAAAAAATTAGTTAGGGCCACCGGCGAGAGTGGCCCTGGATATTATTTTTCCATTCTAAAGCACTAGACCGATCAGTCCAATAAGCTGTGCTCAAAATTTACTCATATATCTGATTTGAATGAGATAAATCGTTCAGCCATTCAAATTGAAACCATGCGGTTTCCGCGCTCAAAGCAGTTTGGCCAATAAACCGCCCAGACCCACCAGCAGGCAGTAGTAGCCAAACGGGCGCAGCGACTCGATTTCGCTTTTCTTGAAGTAGCGCATCAGGAAGGCGGTGCTGGCGTAAGCGCAGGCGCCGGACAGCAGGCCGCAGGCCAGCAGCATTCCTGCGGAAACCTGGCTGTGCGCCAGCTTGGGCACTTCCAGCACGCCGGCGGCGGCGATGATGGGGGTGGCCAGCAGGAAGGAGAAGCGCGCGGACGAGGCGTAGTCCAGGCCGTGGGCGAGGCCGGTCACCAGGGTGGCGCCGGAGCGGGAGAAGCCGGGCAGCAGGGCCAGGGCCTGGCCCGCGCCTATCTTGATCGCGCCGGAGAAGCTGAGCCGCTCCAGGTCCAGATGGGCTTGCTTCCGTTTCAGGCGGTCGCCCCACAGCAGGAGCAAGCCGTTCAGGCTGAGGAAGATCAGCACCGCGGTGGTGCTGGTGAACAGCGCGCGCAGCTGTTTTTCCAGCAGCAGGCCCAGCAAGCCGGCGGGGATGGTGCCGGCGATCAGCAGCCACATCAGCCGGGCGTCCGGATTGGAGGCCTTGCCGCCGGCCTTGAGGAAGCCGCCTGTCAGTTGCAGCCAATCGCGGCGGAAGTACAGCAGCAGCGCGGCGGCGGTGCCCAGGTGCAGCACCACCATGAAGGGCAGGAAATCCGGGCTCATGCGGTTGATGGACCAATGCAGCCAGTCCGGTATCAGCACGCCGTGGCCCAGGCTGCTGACGGGAAAGAGTTCGCTGACGCCCTGGATGACGGCGAACAGCAGGGCTTCGATAGGGTTCATGGCGGGTCCTGTGGCGGTGGGAGGCGGCTTGCGCCGGCCTGCTTATCAACGCCGCCGCCGCGGACCGGTTGACCGGCTCAGTTGCGCTGCCGGCGTTCCAGCGCTTGTTCCTCCTCTTCCAGCCGCCGGCGAATGGCGGAGAAGAAGCGGTGGATGCCGTGCACGGATTCGGACAGCTCGGCCAGGCATTGTTGGCGCCGCTCGGGCGTCAGCGCGGGCATTTGCACTTCCGGGTCCGGATTGCGCTCGAAAGCCAGGGTCAGGATGGGCTCCAGCAGCGGCGCCTGCTCCGGATCGTCGAACAGCAGGCCCCAGTCCTCGTTCAGCAATTGCATGCCTTCGGAAAAGCCTTCGGCCCAGTCGTTGCCTCGGATCTCGCCGGCGGCGTCCGCTTCCAGCCAGGGTTGGAAGGCGTCGTCCTCGCGCAGCGCGGCGGAGACGTCCAGCCAATGCCCCATCAGCAGTTTGGCGAACTGTTCCAGCGCCTTGTCGCTGGGAAAGGCGGCATCGTCGTCGAAGGCGTCGCCGATGATGGCGGGCAGGCATTCTGTCGGCTTGATCGGTTCCGGGCCGCAGAGCAGGGCGGCGAAGAAGCCGTCCAGATGTTCCAGATTCATGCCTTGCTGCGGCAGGAAGCGGTTCAGGGTGGCGGCCAGGCGTTGGTAGTCGGCGTCGGAAAGCGGGGTATGGCTCATGGCGGACCAGGGCTAGGGAGAAAAGCCCATTATCCGCCATCTGGCGGCCCAGCGCACCGCCGGCCGCGCGGCGCGTCGCAATCACGATGCGGAGGGCTTGACGGCTCTGTTACAATCGTTCTTTTTTGACCCAACCTCTAATAGGTTTCCATCATGTTGACCGTGTATAACACCCTGACCCGCCAGAAAGAAGAGTTCAAACCCATCGAGCCCGGCAAGGTGTGTATGTACGTGTGCGGCATAACGGTCTACGACCTCTGTCATATCGGACACGCGCGCATGCTGACGGCCTTCGACGTGATCTATCGCTGGCTGGACGCGTCCGGCTACGACGTCACCTATGTGCGCAACATCACCGATATCGAGGACAAGATCATCAAGCGCGCCGCCGAGCGCGGCATTCCGCCGCAGCAGCTGGTGGAAGAGACCACCGCCGACATGCGCCAGGACGCCGCCGCGCTGAGCCTGTTGTCGCCGACGTTCGAGCCGCGCGCCACCCAGCATGTGCCGGGCATGGTGGCCTTGATCGAAAAGCTGATCGCCAACGGCAAGGCCTACGCCGCGGACAACGGCGACGTGTATTACGCGGTGCGCGAGTTCGAGGGCTACGGCAAATTGTCCGGCCGCACCCTGGACAAGCTGCGCGCCGGCGAACGGGTGGAAGTGGACCCGCACAAGCGCGATCCGCTGGACTTCGTGCTGTGGAAAGCGGCCAAGCCGGGCGAGCCGTCCTGGGACAGCCCGTGGGGCGCGGGGCGTCCGGGCTGGCATATCGAGTGCTCGGTGATGAGCTGTCATCATCTGGGCGAGCATTTCGACATCCACGGCGGCGGCGAGGATCTGCAGTTCCCGCACCATGAGAACGAAATCGCCCAGTCCGAGGGCGCCCATGGCCACCAGTACGTTAATTACTGGCTGCACAACGGCTTCATCAATGTAGACGGCGAGAAAATGTCCAAATCGCTGGGCAATTTCTTCACCATCCGCGACGTGCTGGGCCATTTCGACGGCGAGGTGATCCGCTTCTTCATCGTGCGCAGTCATTACCGCAGCCCGGTGAACTACACCGACAGCATCCTGGTCGACGCCAAGCACGGCCTGACCCGGCTCTATACCGCCTTGCGCGGCCTGGAGCTGCCGGCCTCCGCCGGCATAGACTGGAAGGACCCGTTCGCCGCGCGCTTCCAGACCGCGATGAACGACGACTTCAATTCTTCGGAAGCGGTGGCGGTGTTGTTCGAGCTGGCCGGCGAAGTCAACAAGAGTCGCGATCCGCGTCAGGCGCGCCTGCTGAAGGACCTGGGCGGCGTGCTGGGCCTGCTGCAGCGCGACCCGGAAGACTTCCTCAAGGGCGGCGCCGGCGACGAGGAGTTGTCGGCCGAGGCGGTGGAAGCCTTGATTCAGGCGCGCAAGGATGCGCGCGCCGGCAAGAACTGGGCGGAGTCCGACCGCATTCGCGATGAGTTGACCGCCAAGGGCATCGTGCTGGAAGACAGCGCCCAGGGCACGGTCTGGCGCCGCGCCTGAGCCGCAGGAGCCGCCGTTGACAGTGGATTTGGCACTTGTCAAGCGGCGGCAAAGCGCGGATAATCGATAGTTTCGCAAGCAGTACAGGCAAATCCCCTGTACCCGATTTGAAAGGAAGACACATGAAAACCGATATTCACCCGACTTACAAAGACCTGACCGTTACCTGCTCCTGCGGTAGCCAGTTCGTGACCAAGTCCACCATGTCCAAGGACGCGTTCGGCATTGAAGTTTGCTCCAACTGCCACCCGTTCTACACCGGCAAGCAAAAGATCGTCGACACCGCCGGTCGCGTTGACAAGTTCAACCAAAAGTTCGGCGGCTTCTTCAAGCGCTAAGCGCCGAGGATACGTTGGACACCCAGAAAAAGGCAGCTCAGGCTGCCTTTTTTCTATGATTCCGGCGCGGCGGCGGCAGGGTTTGGCAGATTCCGGCCGGCGGCGCGCGTACCTATTCTGCAAGGTTGAGGCCATGGCGATCCACATCGTTTACCTGTCCCACGGCGGCAAGAAATACTACGACCAGACCCGCTTTTCCGTGTTGAGCCTGTTGAATTTGCTGCTGAAGCAGCAGCGGCAGGACGTGAAGATCATGGTGTACACCGACGCGCCGGACAGCGTGCCCGCGCATCCCCTGGTTCGCACCGAGACCCTGAGCCGGGCGCAGTTGCAGGCGTATCGCGGCCAGTTCGACTATGTGCACCGCATCAAGCTGGAAGTGATGCTCAAGGCGGCGCGCGAACTGGGCACCGCCGTCTTGTACGTGGACTGCGACACCCGCTGGCTGTGCGTGCCGGACGAGCTGTTCGCCCGGCTGGAAGCAGGCAACGCCAGCTGCATGCACGTCAACGAAGGCGTGTTCGGCCCCGGTTTCTTCCCGGATTATCTGGCCGCGGTGGACAAGCACGGCGCCGAGCTGCGCAAGATGGGCGTGGCCGACGTCCAGGGCCTGGCGATGTGGAACGCCGGCGTGGTCGGCGCTTCCGCCGGCATGGTGCCCTTCTTTGAAACCGCCTTGCGCATCAACGACTTCCTGCTGCCGCGCGTGGAAGCGCGCAACTGGACCGAGCAGCTGGCCTGGTCGCTGGTGGCCTGCGACGGCCGTCAGCCGCTGGCGCTGGGGGATGCGCTGCATCATTACTGGAACTACAGTTACGAGGCGCCGCTCTACCTGGCTGAAGTGTTCGCCGGCATGGCGCCGGACTGGGACGTGGCGCGCCAGGCCCAGTACTGCGGTGAATTCGCCTGGGACGAGGCTAGGCTGAAGACGATACAGGCCGATCCCGATCACAAGCGCCAGCGCCGTCGCAACAAGTTGCGCAACTCCATCGCCAAGCGCAAGGTGGATTGGCGCATTCTGATCGCTCGCTTGCGCGGCGCTTTGCCGTCGGCTGATTGAAAGGGGCCTCGAACAATCGTCGCGAGCGGTTCGAGAGCAAGGCGCGCCGCAGCGCTCGGGCCGCGCGGTAGATCTTTCGAGCTCCCCTGAAACTGTTTGAACGAGACTCATGCTCACTTATTCGGAACAATCCCAAACCCTGGCCAAGCCCACGGAAAAACCGTGGATTCTGCTGCTGCTGTGCTTTGTCTGGCTGTGGCCGGGCATCTTGGGCCACGATCCGTGGAAGCCGGACGAGCCCTTCGTGCTGGCGGCGGTGCAGGGCATGCTGGACACCGGCAACTGGCTACTGCCCACGGTGCAAGGCGCGCCCTATCTGGATAGCCCGCCGCTGTATTACTGGGTGGCGGCCTTCATGGTCAAGCTGCTGTCTCCCTGGCTGCTGGCGGCGCACGACGCCGCGCGGCTGGCCACGCCCTTGTTCATGGCGCTGGCCTTGCTGCTGGCCGGCATGGCCGGCCGCGATCTGATCGGCCGTCGTCACGGCCGCAGCGTGGTGATGGTGTTGATAGGCTGCGTCGGCCTGGTGGAGACCGGCCATCAGCTGACCTCGGTGGTGGCCGGTTTCGCCGGCTTCGCCGCCGCCTTCTACGCGCTGTCGCTGACCCTGCGTTCGCCCGGCCTGGCCGGCGCCTTGCTGGGCGCGGCCAGCGCGGCCATCTTCCTCAGCGCCAGCCTGATGGAGCTCTTGCTGCTGTGGATGGTGGTCTTGCTGCTGCCGGCCTTCTCCGCCTGGCGCAGCAAGCAATACGCGATCACCGTGCTGCTGGCCTTGCTGATCGCCGCGCCCACCTCCCTGGTGTGGCCGCTGGCGCTGGCCAAGAGTCATCCGGACGCGTTCAATCTGTGGTGGAACGAGTACTCGCTGGGCCAGCTCAACGGTTTTGGCCGGGTGCAGCTGTTCCACGACTTCGGCTACTACAGCCTGAACGCGCTGTGGTTCGCCTTCCCGGCCTGGCCGTTGGCCGGCTGGACCTTGTACCGCAACCGGGAACGGCTGGACCAGGCGCGCTTGCAACTGCCGCTGATGTTCTTCGCCGTGGTGTTGATCCTGCTGACCTTGTCCAGCCGTCCCAATATGACTTACGCGATGCCGCTGCTGCTGCCGCTGTCCTTGCTGGCGGCAGTGGAGCTGGACAATCTCAAGCGCGGCGCGGCGGCCTTCCTCAACTGGTTCGGCCTGATGACCTTCGGCTTCTTCGCTATCCTGGTGTGGGCCGGCTGGGCGGCGATGAACTTCGGCTGGCCGCGGGGCCTGGCCGGGCGCGCCCAGTATTTCAGCCCGTATTATCAGGAGCACGTGTCCAGCCTGGCCGCGGTGTGCGCGGTGATCGCCACCCTGGTATGGCTGTGGGCGCTGACGCGCAAGCATTTGCGCGGCCGCCAGGCCATCAGCAACTGGGCGGCGGGCCTGACCCTGCTGTGGGGTTTGGGCATGACCTTGTGGCTGCCGTGGTTCGACGCCGCCAAGAGCTACCGTCCGGTGGTGGAGCGGATGATGAAGGCGCTGCCGGCCAACGCCGCCTGCGTGGCGACCGAGAGCCGCAATCAGCTGGCGCTGATCAGCTGGCGCTATTACGCCGGCCTGGACCTGGTGTCCTATCCGGCGGGCAACGCCTCGCCCTGCGACTACCAGCTGGTGGTGCGCTCGGAGGACGAGGGCATCGCCGAGCCGGGTTGGGAAGTGCTGTGGTACGGCTCCCGGCCGCGCGAGCAGAACATGATGTTCGCGCTATTGCGGCGCATTCATCCGCATGAGCAATAAGAGCGGCGAGCAAACCCCCTGACGCTGCGTGGCGCGCCTTGCCCCAGCGGTAAAACCGGGTTTTGTTAAGCAGGCTAAAAACCCCCGCATTCATCAATCAATGCGGGGGTTTTTCATGGGCCGCGCGTGGGCTCAGCTTTGCAGTTCGTCCAGATTCTCGAACAGCTTCAGCGCTTCCGGATTGGCCAGCGCGGTGAGGTTGCTGACCGGCTGGCCGTGGATCACGTTCTTCACCGCCAGCTCGACGATCTTGCCGCTGATGGTCTTGGGGATGTCGGCGACGGCGATGATCTTGGCCGGCACGTGGCGGGGGCTGGCGCCGGTCTTGATCTGCGCCTTGATCCGCTGTTGCAGGTCTTCGTCCAGCCGCGCGCCGGCGCGCAGGCGCACGAACAGCAGCACGCGCTCGTCGTCCTGCCACTGCTGGCCGACGGCGATGCTTTCCAGCACCTCGTCGAAAGCCTCCACCTGGCGATAGATCTCCGCGGTGCCGATGCGCACGCCACCGGGATTGAGCACCGCGTCGGAACGGCCGTAGATGATCATGCCGTCGTGGGCGGTGAGTTCGGCATAGTCGCCGTGGCACCAGATATTGTCGAAACGGCCGAAATAGGCCTGGCGGTACTTGCCGCCGTCGGGATCGTTCCAGAAGCCCACCGGCATCGACGGGAAGGGCCGGGTGCACACCAGCTCGCCTTTTTCGCCGCGCACCGGCCGGCCGTACTCGTTGTAGATGTCCACCGCCATGCCCAGGCCGCGGCATTGCAGCTCGCCGCGGTAGACCGGCAGGCTGGCGCAACCCAGCGCGAAGCAGGACACGATGTCGGTGCCGCCGGACACCGAGGCCAGATTGATGTCGGCCTTGATGTTGGCGTAGACCCAGTCAAAGCTTTCCGCCACCAGCGGCGAACCGGTGGAGAACACCGCGCGCAGCGAATCCAGCTTCCATTCCCGGACCGGCGCGATGCCGCTCTTGCGCAGGCCGTCTATGTATTTGGCCGAGGTGCCGAAGTGAGTGAAGCGCTGCCGCTCGGCGTAGTCCCACAGCGTGCGGCCTTCGCCGACAAAGGGCGAGCCGTCGAACAGCATCAGCGCCGCGCCGGACGCCAGGCCGGACACCAGCCAGTTCCACATCATCCAGCCGCAGGTGGTGAAGTAGAACAGGCGGTCGCCGTGATGGACGTCGCCGTGCAGCTGCTGTTCCTTCAGATGCTGCAGCAAGGTGCCGCCGGCGCCGTGGACGATGCACTTGGGCTTGCCGGTGGTGCCGCTGGAATACAGGATGAACAGCGGGTGCCGGAAGGGCAGCCGTTCAAAGCTCAGCGCTTGCGCTTGATACGCGGCGGTGAAGTCCGTCAGGGTGATGGCCTTGGGCACGTTTTCCGCGAACACGCCGGTTTCGCCCAGATAGGGCACCACGATGATTTGCCGCACCGAGGGCAGCGCCTCGGCCAGCGCCGCCATCTTGGCGCGGATGTCCACAGCCTTGCCGGCGTACCAATAACCGTCCGGGCAGAACAGCAGCTTGGGCTCGGTCTGGCCGAAGCGCTCCACCGCGCCGTCCGCGCCGAAGTCCGGCGAACAGCTGGTCCACACCGCGCCCAGGCTGTTGGCGGCCAGCATCGCGGAGATGGTTTCCGGCATATTGGGCATGAAGCCCGCCACGCGGTCGCCGGCCTGAATGCCGGCGCCGCGCATCGCTTGTTGCAGCAGCGACACCTGGGCGCGCAGCTCGCGCCAGCTCCAGCGCCGCTGCAGCTTGTCCTCGCCCCAGAACACCAGCGCGTCGCCGTCGTCGTCGCGGCGCAGCAGGTTTTCGGCATAGCTCAGCCGCGCCTCCGGGAAGAAGCGGGCGGCCAGCATATTGTCGCCGTCGCTCAGCGCGGTGGCGCCCTTGTCGCCGATCACGCCGCAGTAATCCCAGACCAAGGACCAGAAGCGCGCCGGGTCGGCCACGCTGGCGCGCCACAGTTCGGCGTAGCCGTTCAGTTTGCGGTCGTAGGACAGTTCGGCCAGCTTGGCGAAGGCGGTCAGGTGGGCGCCGGCCAGGCGGCCGGCGGAGGGGGTCCAGATGGGCGTGTCGGGGGTCATGCTTTCTCCTGATATTTTCTCCGCGCGCCGGCCCATGGACGGGCGGCGGCTTGTTATTGCTCCGGCCTGGCGCGGCGCTTGTCGCCGACGGCGTGCGCCAGCTTGGAGGCCGGCAGCTTGCCCAGCGCGCCGGCGATGAACCAGGCCGTGTCCACCAGCGCGGCCAGGTCGACGCCGGTGTCGAAGCCTTCGCCTTGCAGCAGATAGACCACGTCCTCGGTGGCGACGTTGCCGGAAGCTCCCTGAGCATAAGGGCAGCCGCCCAGACCGGCAACCGAAGAATCGAATGTCATCATTCCCGCGCGCAAACACGCATGAATATTGCTGATGGCCATGCCGTAAGTGTCGTGGAAGTGGCCGGCCAGCTGCGACATTGGCACAGTCTTGCTCACCGCTTCCAGCATCGCCAGCACGCTGGACGGCGTGCCCACGCCTATGGTGTCGCCCAGAGAAATCTCGTAGCAGCCCATGTCCAGCAGCCGCGCGGCCACCTCCGCCACCTTGGCCGGCGCGATGCGGCCCTCGTAGGGACAGCCCGCCACGCAGGACACATAGCCGCGCACCGGCACGCCGGCCGCCTGCGCGCGCGCCATCACCGGCGCGAAGCGCTGGAGGCTTTCGGCGATGCTGGCGTTGATATTGCGTTGGCTGAAGCTTTCGCTGGCGGCGCCGAACACGGCGATTTCGCGCGCGCCGGCCGCCAGCGCCGCGTCCAGTCCCTGCTCATTGGGCACCAGCACCGGGTGGGACACCGGCCCGGCTAGGTCCAGGCCGGCCAGCACCTCGGCGCTGCCGGCCATCTGCGGCACCCATTTGGGCGAGACGAAGGCGCCGGCTTCTATGGTGCGCAGGCCGCTGGCGGCCAGGCGGCGGATCAGCTCCAGCTTGACGGCGGTGCTCACCGGCTGTTTTTCGTTTTGCAGCCCGTCGCGCGGACCCACTTCCACTATCTTCACTTGCGGCACTTCGGCTCTCCGTTAGCGGCGGCGCGGCTGCACCGGGATGTAAATGTCCATCTGGCGTTGCGGCAGCCCCGGCGCGCAGCGGCCGTCGTAACGCTCGAAGGAGCCCAGCGGCGCTTGCTCCCATTGCTTGGAGGCCGGCAGCCAGTCTTGCATGATGTAGCGCCAGGCCGCCTGGATCGCCTGGCCGAACTCGGCGTCGCTGCCGGCCGGCTGGGTGGTGAACACCGCGCACTTGGTCGGCGGCGTGCTGAGCCGCGCGCAGCCGGGCGGCAGCGGCAAGGGCTGCGCGCACTCCATCCCTATCATATAGCCGAAGCGGCCGCTGTCCGGGTCGAAGTCGTGGATCAGCCCGTATTCCGCGGCGTCGGCGCGGCCCAGCGCTGCCAGCAGTGGCTGGCGCAGCGTGGCCGCGTATTCGCCCCAGAATTCGGGAATCTGGCGCAGATTGTCGCCGTTCTCCATCTGGGTGGCGATGCTGTAGCCGGCCAGATTCAGGCCGGGATGATTGATGATGATAGGGTCCATAGGTGTCACTCCGCTTCGAAGTCGACCAACTCGTCGCCGTCGTTGACCTGCTCGCCGGTGCCGAAATAGAAAGCCTTGACCACGCCGTCCGCCGGCGCGGGGATGGTGTGCTCCATCTTCATCGCCTCCAGGATCAGCAGCGGGTCGCCCTTGTTGAGTTTGACGCCGGTGGCGGCCAGCAGGGCGACGATGCGGCCCGGCATCGGCGCTTTCAAATGGGTTTCGCCGTGAACCTCCTCGGCGGCCACCGCCAGCGGGTCCAGCCACTGCGCTTCCAGCCGGCTGCCGGCGGCGAACAACACCCGTTGCGGGCCGCTGCGGGCGACGACGGCTTCGAGTTGTTGATCGCCCAGCCGCGCGCGCAGCGTTCCGCCGTCCAGGCGGCCGCTGGCGGAGAACAGCCTGCCGGCGGCGGCGATCTCGCAGCCGTCGCCCAGATGGCGCAGCGTTACCGGATAGTCCTGGCCGGCGATGTGGAACACGAGCTTGCGGCTGAGCGCGCCGTTGAGCCGCCAGCCGGCGGCCACCGGGAAGCCGCCGGGCGCGGCCAGCGCCTCGGCCAGCGCCAGCAGCGCCAATTGCTCCGCGTCCGGCGCGGCGGGCGGCGGCAGCAGCGCGTCGTGGTGACGGGCGATCAGGCCGGTGTCCACCTGGCCGCCGGCGAAGCTGGCGTGCTGCACGATGCGGCGCAGGAAGGGGATGTTGGTGGTGACGCCGGCCACCTGGTAATCGGCCAGCGCCGCGTCCAGCCTTTGCAGCGCCTGGCGGCGGTCCTTGCCCCAGACAATCAGCTTGGCGATCATCGGGTCGTAGAAGGGCGAGATGCTGTCGCCGGCGACGACGCCGGTGTCGATGCGCACGACGGCGGATTCCGCCGGCGCGCGCAGGTGGTAGAGGGTGCCGGTGGCGGGCAGGAAGCCCTTGTCCGGGTCTTCAGCGTAAATGCGCGCCTCGATGGCGTGGCCGCTGATGCTGAGCTGCTCCTGGGACAGCGGCAGCGGCTGGCCGCTGGCGACGGCCAATTGCCAGGCCACCAGGTCCTGGCCGGTGATCATCTCGGTGACCGGGTGCTCCACTTGCAGCCGGGTGTTCATTTCCATGAAGAAGAAGCGGCCGGGGCTGCCGTCGGCCTGCACTTCCATGATGAATTCCACGGTGCCGGCGCCGACATAGCCCACCGCGCGGGCGGCGGCGCAGGCGGCCGCGCCCATCGCCTCGCGGGTGGCCGGCGGCAAGTCCGGCGCCGGCGCTTCCTCCAACACTTTCTGGTGGCGGCGTTGCACCGAGCAATCGCGCTCGAACAGATACACGCATTGGCCGTGACTGTCGGCGAACACCTGGATTTCCACATGGCGCGAGCGCGGCAGGTACTTCTCCACCAGCACCTTGTCGTCGCCGAAGCTGGCGCGCGCCTCGCGCTGGCAGGAGGCCAGCGCCGCTTCAAAGTCCGCGGAGGCTTCCACGATGCGCATGCCCTTGCCGCCGCCGCCGGCGCTGGCCTTGATCAGCACCGGGTAGCCGATGGCGTCCGCCTGGCCGCGCAGGAAGTCCGCTTCCTGGCGCTCGCCGTGATAGCCGGGCACCAGCGGCACCCGGGCTTGCTCCATCAGCGCCTTGGCCGCGGATTTGCTGCCCATCGCGGCGATGGCGGAGGCGGGCGGGCCGATGAAGGCGATGCCGGCGGCCTCGCAGGCGGCGGCGAAGTCCTCGTTCTCGGACAAGAAACCGTAGCCGGGGTGGATGGCTTGCGCGCCGCTGCGGCGGGCGATGTCCAGGATCAAGTCGCCGCGCAGATAGGAATCCGCCGCCGGGGCCGGGCCCAGCCGGTAGGCCTCGTCGGCCAGCTTGACGAAGCGGGCGTCGGCGTCGGCGTCGGAATGGACGGCGACGGTGGCGATGCCGAGCGCGCGCGCGGTCTTGATCACCCTGCAGGCGATTTCACCGCGGTTGGCGATGAGTATTTTATTGAACATGGCGTTAAACCTGTTTTTTGCCACGGAAACCCAGGGAAGGGCACGGAATCCAAATGATGAATTTGTCCGTGTATTTCGGTGTGCTTCCGTGGCTAATTGATCTTTAAATCCAGTTCGGCGCGCGTTTTTCGAAGAAGGCAGCCAGGCCCTCGCGCGCCTCGGCGCCGGCGCGCACGCTGGCGATCTGACCGGCGGTGTCCTCCAGCAATTGATCGTCCCAGGGCGAGCCCTCGCGCAGCATGGCCAGCAAGTCCTTGGCCGAGGACAGCGCCTGCGGCGCGCCCTGGGCCATCGCCTCGGCGATGTCGGCCACGCGCGCGTCCAGCGCCTCCGCCGGCACCAGCTCGTGCACCAGGCCGATGCGCAGCGCCGTGGCGGCGTCGATGCGCTCGGCGGACAGGAAATAACGCCGCGCCTGACGCCAGCCTATCGCGTCGGCCACATAAGGGCCGATGGTGGCCGGCACCAGGCCCAGCCTCACCTCGGTCAGGCCGAACTTGGCGGCCTCGGTGGCGATGGCCACATCGCAGACCGCGGCCAGGCCGGTGCCGCCGGCCAGCGCCGCGCCGTGGATGCGGGCGATCACCGGCTTCTTGCTGCGGTAGATGCTCTTGAGCATGGCCGCCAGCCGCTGCGCGTCGGCCAGGTTCTGCTCCTCGCCGTAGCCGGCGGCGCGGCGCATCCAGTCCAGGTCCGCGCCGGCGGAAAAGCTTTTGCCGCGGCCGGCCAGCACGATGGCGCGGCAGTCCGCCTGCAACTGCAAATGGGTGAAGGCGGCGGTCAGCTCGGCGATCAGGGTTTCGTTCATCGCATTGTGAACGTCCGGCCGGTTCATCCAGATCGTCGCGGTCTTGCCGCTGTGTTCGATTTCAAGCGTGGAGTAACTCATCTGCGTCACCTTTGGCCGTCACATCCGGAACACGCCGAAGCGCGTGTTTTCAATCGGCGCGGACAGCGCCGCTTCCAGCGCCAGGCTCAGCACCTCGCGGGTTTGCGCCGGGTCTATCACCCCATCGTCCCACAAGCGCGCGCTGGCGTAATAGGGGTGGCCCTGACGTTCGTACTGCTCGCGCACCGGCGCTTTCAGCGCTTCTTCCTGCTCGGCCCCGAAGGCGTCGCCCAGTTGTTCCTTCTTCACCTGGGCCAGCACGCCGGCCGCCTGTTCGCCGCCCATCACCGAGATGCGGCTATTCGGCCACATCCACAGGAAGCGCGGCGAATAAGCGCGGCCGCACATGCCGTAATTGCCGGCGCCGAAGCTGCCGCCTATCAGCACGGTGAACTTGGGCACGCGGGCGCAGGCCACGGCGGTGACCAGCTTGGCGCCGTCTTTGGCGATGCCGCCGTTCTCATACTTCTTGCCCACCATGAAGCCGGTGATGTTCTGCAGGAACAGCAGCGGAATGCCGCGCTGGCAGCACAGCTCGACGAAGTGCGCGCCCTTGAGCGCGGACTCGGAGAACAGGATGCCGTTGTTGGCGATGACGCCGACGCGGTAGCCGTTCAGCCGGGCGAAGCCGGTGACCAGGGTGGCGCCGTAGTTCTGCTTGAACTCGTCGAACTCGGAGTCGTCCACCAGCCGGGCGATGATCTCGCGCACATCGAAGGGCTTTTTCGGGTCCGCCGGGATCACGCCGTAGATTTCCTCTGCCGCGTAGCGCGGCGGGCGCGGCTCGGCGCGGTCCAGCTCGCCCTGCTTGCGCCAGTTGAGGCCGGACACGATGCGGCGGGCGATGGACAGCGCGTGGGCGTCGTTCTGCGCCAGGTGGTCGGCCACGCCGGACACGCGGGCGTGCACATCGCCGCCGCCCAGTTCCTCCGCCGTCACCACCTCGCCGGTGGCCGCCTTCACCAGCGGCGGGCCGCCCAGGAAGATGGTGCCTTGCTCCTTGACGATGACGGTTTCGTCCGACATCGCCGGCACATACGCGCCGCCGGCGGTGCAGCTGCCCATCACCACCGCGATCTGCGGAATGCCGGCGGCGGACAGATTGGCCTGGTTGTAGAAGATGCGGCCGAAATGCTCGCGGTCCGGGAACACCTCGTCCTGCAAGGGCAGGAAGGCGCCGCCGGAATCGACTAGATACACGCAGGGAAGACGGTTGTCGCGCGCAATCTCCTGAGCCCGCAGATGCTTCTTCACCGTCATCGGGTAATAAGTGCCGCCCTTGACCGTGGCGTCGTTGGCGATGATCAGGCAATCCACGCCGGCGACGCGGCCGATGCCGCTGATCAGGCCGGCGCCGGGCGCGTCGTCGTCGTACATGCCGAAGGCGGCCAGCTGGGACAGCTCCAGAAAGGGCGCGCCGGGGTCCAGCAGCAGATCGATGCGCTCGCGCGGCAGCAGCTTGCCGCGGGCAGCGTGCTTGGCGCGCGCCTTGTCGCCGCCGCCCAGCGCGGCCTTGGCCACCTTGTCGCGCAGATCGGCCACCAGCGCGCGCATTTTGTCGGCGTTGGCCTGGAAGTCCGCCGCGCGCGGCGAGAGTTTGGATTCGAGGATGGGCATATCGTTTTACCTTGTCATTCGCCGTCGACGAAGCGTGCGGTCAGTGAGCATTGGGCTTGCCGGGTGGGGCTGAAGCGCAACGCGGCATCAGGCACTGTATCCGCCGCGATTACCGGGTTTCCGCCATCAGTTCGCGGCCTATCAGCCAGCGGCGGATTTCGCTGGTGCCGGCGCCGATCTCGTACAGCTTGGCATCGCGCAGCAGGCGGCCGGTGGCGTATTCATTGATGTAGCCGTTGCCGCCCAGGCACTGGATGGCGTCCAGCGCCATCTGGGTGGCGCCCTCCGCCGCGTACAGGATGGCGCCGGCGGCGTCCTTGCGGGTCTGGCGGCCGGTTTCGCCGCGGTCCAGCGCCTGGCCCACCGCGTAGACATAGGCGCGGCTGGCGGACAGCTTGACGTACATGTCCGCCAGCTTGCCCTGCATCAGCTGGAAATCGCCGATGGCCTGGCCAAACTGCTTGCGGTCGTTCAGATACGGCACCGTGATGTCCATGCAGGCCTGCATGATGCCCAGCGGGCCGGCGGCCAGCACCGCGCGCTCATAGTCCAGGCCGCTCATCAGCACCTTGACGCCGTTGCCTTCGCCGCCCAGCACATTGGCGTCCGGCACGAAACAGTTGTCGAAGAACATGGGGTAGGTGTTGGAGCCGCGCATGCCCAGCTTGTCCAGCTTGCTGCCGTGGCTGAAGCCGGCGAAGCCGCGCTCCACGATGAAGGCGGTGATGCCCTTGGCGCCGGCGCTGACGTCGGTCTTGGCGTAAACCACCATCACGTCCGCGTCGCCGCCGTTGGTGATCCACATCTTGCTGCCGTTGAGCAGGTAGCCGCCGTCGGCCTTGTCGGCCTTCAGCTTCATGCTGACCACGTCGGAGCCGGCGTTGGGCTCGGACATCGCCAGCGCGCCGACATGCTCGCCGGACACCAGCTTGGGCAGCAGCCGGCGTTTTTGTTCGTCGTTGCCGTTCTTGTGGATCTGGTTGACGCAGAGATTGGAGTGCGCGCCGTAGGACAGGCCCACCGAGGCGGAGGCGCGGCTGATTTCCTCCATCGCGATCATATGCGCCAGATAGCCCATCTGGGTGCCGCCGTACTGCTCGTCCACCGTCATGCCCAGCAGGCCCAGATCGCCGAACTTGCGCCACAGATCGGCCGGAAACAGATTGTCGCGGTCGATGTCGGCGGCGCGCGGGGCGATTTCGCTTTGGGCGAAGTCGCGCGCGGTTTCGCGCAACATATCGTAGGTGTCGCCAAAGGCGAAGCGCAGGCTGCTGTACATGGTTTCTCTCCTCTGATGGGCGCGCGTGATTCGCGTGATATGCTCTATCATTACTTACGTTTACGTAAGCGTCAACATGGCAGCGACGGAAACCGGCGCGAAACCGTTATCATGGCCGGGTTTGCATGCAGAGAACAGACATGACGATATGGGTGGACGCGGACGCCTGTCCCAAGGTGATCCGCGAAACATTGTGCCGGGCGGCACAGCGCACCGGCGTGGAGCTGGTGTTCGTCGCCAATCAGCTATTGACGGTGCCGAAAGCGCCGAATATCCGCGCCTTGCAAGTGCCCAAGGGTTTTGACGTGGCGGACAACGAGATTGTCCGCCGCATCGCGGCGAACGATCTCTTGATCACCGGTGACATCCCCTTGGCGTCCGAGGCCTTGGGCAAGGGTGCGCAGGCGCTGAACTGGCGCGGCGATGTGTATTCGCCGGACACCATCGCCGCACAGCTGACGATGCGGGATTTCATGGACACGCTGCGCGCCAGCGGCGTGCAGACCGAAGGCCCGCCGCCTTTGAGCCAGGCGGACCGCCAGGCTTTCGCCCGGCAGTTGGATATCTGGTTGGCGAAGCGGCGGGGCTGAGGCGAGCTTGGCGTTCCGTTTCTTGGGCAGCTTTACAAACGTATTTGCGATATTGAATCCGCTGCGCGGATGATGATTTAGGGCCGGTTCCGCCCGGCAAACGGAAAGGGAGATTTGCGCGGCCAAATCTCCCTTTACCCTAAAGGCCGCCCTGCAAGCCTGGCCTGCGGCTTCCCGCCGGGCCCCGTCAGGCCCGAGGCGCGGCTGAACTCGCAGCGCGCTAACGTCGCGCTGCTCGAACAGGCAGCCGCTTAAGACCTCGGGCCTGCCACCCGTCGGCAGGCTTGAAGGGAGTTGGGGCGCATCGAATACGCGGTCTCCTCCGTATCTAACACTGCCGAACCCGTGGTTAAAAAATCGTGAACACGGCCTTAGCCCTTCTTCTTGCGCCGTGGCTTCCTCTGCAAGGTGTTCAATTCGTCCAGGCTGAGATGGAAGCGTTGCATCGCCTCCACATGCTTCGGCAGGTCGACCTGTTGCACTCCCAAGTTCAGCAGTATCTCCAGATAGTTGAAGAAGCTTTTGCACATGCTGCGGCGGTGGCCGCGCTCGCTGAAATCCATGTCGTTAGTGATGCGGAACAGCAGTCCGCGCCCGGAATGCTGGCGGTTGAGCTTCAGCAACTGCGCCAGATGGGCGGCGTACTGGCGACCCAAGGCGCAGGCTTCGAACTCATTCTTGGCCTCGGCCGGCTGCCAGTAATGCGGATAGGTACGGCCTTTGATGCGGCGGATGAAGGGCAGGCTGAGGTCTTTGGCGTGGGGGCCGGCAAACCGGTAGCGGGAACGCGGCCCTAGCGGCGGGAGTGGAGAGGCGTCCTGATGGATGTCTTGGGTTTCAGCAGAGGACGGAGAGAGTTCGATGCCTAGCACCGGACGGACAGGCTTTACCATTTGCAACCTCCTGAGCAGAAGGGCCATGCCGCAAGGCGGCAGGGCGGGCACATGACAAGAGTTGGCCTACCGGTGATATGTCGTACAAAGCCGGCGCGCCCTCGAGGGGCGCCACTTGCCATGGCCCGCCCGAATAGGCAAAGCAATGGCAGCGGATACGCTGTGGAAACAGCGCATCCGCGACGACATTTCAATTCAGGAGGCCAATCCCGAGCGCCGCGATTGTTGCGGCGCGGGGGCTATTGTTGGGGAGGAGCGGGAGGGCGTCAAGCCGACGAAGTCTAGCAAAGAAAAGGACCGCCGAAATCAAACTCTGCGCAGCCTAATGCCGAATGGACAAGCTCTACCCTTTGTAAGCTCTTGAGCAGAAGGGCCATGCAGCAAAGAGGTAGGGCGGGCACATGACAAGAGTTAGTCTACCGGTGAGTCACTGCAAAAGCCGGCGCGCCCGTGAGGGCGCCACTTGCCACGGCCCGTCCGCATAGGCAAAGCAATGGCAACAGATGCGCTGTGGAAATAGCGCATCTGTTGCAGTGATTCGTATTGGGGAGACTAAACCCGAGCGCCGCGATTACTGCGGCGCGGGGGCTATTGTTTGGGGAGGCGCGGGAGGGCGTCAAGCCGGCAGGATCCGGTAAGGTGGATCGCCGCCATCATCTTGTGCGGCGCAGCGGGGTTCCGCGTGGGTATCGCTACGCTCCACCCACCCTACGCGCGGCCGCTCGTCATGGGTAGGGTGGGTGGAGCCGCAGGCGATACCCACCAGCGACAGCCACCAAGCTCCCCAAACAACAACGCCCCCAAAACGGGGGCGTTGCGGCGAGCGGCGCGGGAATCAGGCTTTGCCCAGGTGCGGCTCGGCTTCGAACTCCGCTTCCTTGCTGCTGCCCGGCTGACGTATGGTCAGCGAGAACAGCAGCGCGACGATCAACAGCGCCAGGATCAGGTGGAAGGTGGCCAGGAAGCCGCCGAACAGCGAAGCGACGATGGAGCCGACGATGCTGCCGATGCCGAAGCCCAGATAGATCACGCCGTAGTTCTTGGTCAGGTTGTTGAGGCCGAAGAAATCGCTGACCAGCGACGGGTAGACGGTGATGGTGCCGCCGAAGCTGAAGGCGACGCAGGCGATGGCCAGGAAGAACAGGGTGGCGTTCAGGGGCACAAACAGCAGGGTCAGCATGCCGGCCAGCGCGGAGACTTGGGCGATGGTGATCACCCGGATGCGCGGCATCTTGTCGGAGAGAATGCCCAGCACCAGGCGGCCGGACAGATTGGCCACCGCGATCACCGCCACGGCGTTGGCGGCGGTCAGCGCCGGCAGGTGCACATAGCTTTCGCCGATGTCCTTGGCCACGCCGATCACGTACAGGCCGCTCATGCACACGGTCAGGAACATCAGCGCCAGCATCCAGTACTGCGGTTGGCGCATCGCCTCGGCCAGGGTGTAGTCATGGCTGGCGTTCTGCTGCGCGGCGGCTTGCTGCTGCGGCGCGTCGCGCATCAGCAGGCTGCCGGCCACCACCATGGCCATGGCGATCAGGCCCCACAGCTCAAAGGTGGTTTCCAGGCTGAAGCGGGCCAGCAGCGCCAGATTGATGTATTTGAAGCCCAGGCTGCCCAGGCCGTAAGCGCCGATGGCGCAGGCGGACACCAGGCCCTTGCGCTCCGGAAACCATTTGACGCAGTTGGACAGCGTCAGCAGGTAGCCGGCGCCGTCGGCCAGGCCCACCAGCACGCCGGCGCACAGATAGAGCATGACCAGATTATTGGCTTGGGCGGTGAGGAAGAAGCCCAGGCCCAGCATCAGGCCGGCGCCCAGGGTGACGCGCTGCACGCCGAAGCGTTCTTGCAGTTTGCCGGCCAGCGAGGAGGCCACCGCCAGCGCCAGGCTGAGCAGGCCGAAGGCGAAAGCCACCTGGCTGACCGGCTCGGACAGCTTGGCGGAGAGTTGGGCGTTGAACAGGCTCCAGGTGTAGACGGAGCCTAGCGCGAATTGGGTGAGGACGGTGCCGGCCAGGGTACGGTAGCGGATGGTGTTTGAGGCGTTCATGGCGCTGCTCGCTTAAAGTCATTACTGTTGGTGTGACTATAAGCCTGTGCTTATGTAGGGGGCGCGGCGGCGGCATGAGATGCAGGCGGCGCGGAATGAAGTGCAGACGGCGGCGAACCAGTTGCAGGCCCTGAAAATGGCGCGCGTGAGTGGATGGCATTTCCATTGCCAAGCCGGCTTGCCAATGGAATGTCTGGCCTTAGAGCCTGTTCAAAATCTCGCGAGCCAGAGCGAGCCAAGGCGAAAACGGCTGAGAAAGCGGAGTGTACATAGGGTACATGAGCATTTCGAAGCCGGTTTCAACGCCGTATCGCCGCAGCGCAGCAGATTATGAACAGGTTCTTATTCAGGAGCCGGCTGGCAGCCGGTTTGATGCGCCGCGCGGGTGGCCAACGCTCAAAGATGCATCAACTGTCGGAAGGCCTTGATATTGCTGCGGCTGACCGGAATCTCGGCTTTCAGGTCGTACAGCTTGATGATGTAGGTGCTGTTGAGCCAGGGCGCGATCTCGCGGATTTTGTGGATGTTGACGCAGTAGGAGCGGTGGCAGCGGAAGAAGCTGTCGGCCGGCAGGCGGGCGACAAATTCGCTGATGCTCATCGACATCACGTAGCGGTCGTGCGCGGTGTAGACCAGGGTGACTTTCTCGTCGGCCTCGGCGTAGTAGATCTGCTCGCAGGGGGTGACGATGATGCTGTCGCCCTTGACCAGGTTGACGGTGCGGCTGGCGGCCGGGGCTTCGGCCGGCGCGGCGGCGGCCGGCGGCGTCTGCGCTTCCAGCTTGGCCAGCAGATTGATGATGCGGGCCTCGTTGTAGGGCTTCAGGATGTAGTCGAAAGCCTCCACTTCAAACGCTTCCACCGCGAACTCCTTGTAAGCGGTGACGAAGACGATGCGCGGCGGCCGCGACGATTTGTGCAGGTTCTTGGCCAGCAGCAGGCCGTCAATCGACGGGATGTTGATGTCCAGGAACACCACGTCCACTTCGTGTTCCTGCAGGAATTTGAACGCTTCCAGCCCGTCTTCCACGCTGGCGACGATGTCGATGCGGCTGTGCTCGCGGATCAAATAGGCCAGCTCTTCGCGCGCCAGATATTCGTCTTCCACGATCAGGGCTTTCAGCATGTCGGCTCCTCGGCGGCGGGCAGGTCGAAACAAACGGCGGTGCCGGGCTCCAGCCGGGTCAGCCGCAAGCCCTCGCCGTATAGCAGCTTGAGCCGCTGGTTGACGTTGCTCAGGCCGATGCTGCGGCTGGACAGCGTGCCGGCGGCCACGCCGTCCAGCACTTCCTGGCTGACGCCGTAGCCGGTGTCGCGCACGCAGACGTGGACCTTGGCGCCGTCGCGCTTGACCGCGATGCTGACCCGCCCCGGCTCCTTGCGCGGTTGGATGCCGTGCAGGATGGCGTTTTCCACCAGCGGCTGCAACAGCAGGCTGGGGATGCGCACATGCACGTCGTCGATGTCGAAGTCCACCGTCAGCTTGGCGCCGAAGCGCGCCTGTTCTATCGCCACGTAGTCGCGCACTTGCTGCAGTTCTTCCTGGATGTCGATCAGCCGGTCGCCCAGCGACAGGTTGTAGCGCAAGTAGTCCGCCAGGTTGGCGATCAGTTGGCGCGCCTGCTGCGGCTGGATGCGGATCAGCGAGGAGATGGCGTTCAGGGCGTTGAACAGGAAGTGCGGGTTGATCTTGCTTTGCAGCGCGCTGAATTCCGCCTTGCGCGCCATTTCTTCCAGCTGTTTGACCCGCGACACTTCCATCTGGGTGGAGATCAGTTGGGACAGGCCCACCGCCACTTCGCGCAGCGGCGTACTGATGCCGTGGCTCTTGCGGTAGAAGATTTTCAGGGTGCCGCTGACGCCGGCTTTTTCGCGCAGCGGGATGATGATGACGGAGTGGAAGTCCGCCAGGTGGTATTGCTGCAGATTGTTCTCGATGATGATCTGGTCGCCGGCAATGGCCTGGCGGGTGATGGCGCCGATGGCGGAGTGCTCGTCCATCTCGTAGTAGTCCTTGCCCAGGCCGACATAGGCCAGCACGTCCGAGGTGTTGGTGATGGCCACCGCGTCGGCGTCCAGCTGGTCCCGGATCACGGTGCAGACCTGGACCATGGCGTCGCGGTCCAGGTTCTGGAAATAGGGCAGGGTGCGGTTGGCGATGGTCAGCGCCAGCTTGGCCTGGCGCGCGGCCAGCAGTTCTTTTTCGTCGTTCAGGTCTTGCACCAGCTTGATGATCAGGCCGACGCAGACGGTGCCGACAATCATCGGGAAGGCGATGTGGCTGACGATGGGCACGCCCACCGCCGGCTCGGTCAAGAGCAGGATCAGGCCCATGGTCAGCCCCTCGCACAGCATGCCGGCCAGGATGCCGTACAGCCACAGCCGCCCCCGGTCGGCGCGGCAGTGTATCCAGGTGGCCAACAGGCCGGCGCAGACGCTGGAGATCAGGCAGGGCAGCGAGGTGTAGCCGTTGATGTCGATCAGGTAGCGGTGCAGGCCGGAGACGATGCCGGCCGGTATCCCCACCCAGGGGCCGAACAGGATGCCGCCGGACAGGATGGCGATGATGCGCACATTGACCAGGGAGCCGTCCACCGGAATGCCGGTATAGGTGCTGAACACGGCGAACAGGCAGAACAGCAGCGACACCGCCGCCAGTTCGGCCGGGCTGTGGTCCTGTTTGCGCAGCAGGTGTTGAAACGGGCGGGTGCGGGTGAGGAAGAACAGCGCCATCAACATCAGCGCCGCCCGTTCGAACACCGCCAGCAGCATGGCTTGGTTTTCTATCATGGCGTCGGGAGTGGGGCGGCCGCGCCCGCTGGGGCCGGCCTCAAGCCCTGATTTTAAGCCATGCGGCGCGCTTTGGCCGCAGGCGGGCGCAGATTAGGCGGGCGTCATGCCGCAGGAGGCTCCAAGGCCGCCAGCAACTCCGCCAGCTTGCGGTCCAGCGCGTCCTGGCTGCGCTGGTTGAGGCCGGACAGGATGGCGTGCTCATTGGCCACGTGGGCGGTGACGGCGCGGTCTATCAGTTCCAGCCCGCTCTCGGTCAAGCGCACCAGGGTGCTGCGCGCGTCCTCGGCGCAGGCGGCGCGTTCGATCCAGCCCTTGCTTTCCAGCACTTTCAGCCGGTGGGTCATGGTGCCGGAGCTGATCATCAGCGAGGAGAACAGCGCGGTGGGCGCCAGGCTGTGCGGCGCGCCGGCGCGTCTGAGCGTGGCCAGCACGTCGAACTCCCAGCCGCTAAGGCCGAATTGCTCGAAAGTGGCGTCCAGCCTGTGCTGCAGCAGCATGGAGCAGCGGCGCAGCCGGCCGATCAGGCCCATCGGCGCCACGTCCAGGTCCGGCCGTTCCCGGTGCCATTGCGCCAGGATGGCGTCCACGGCGTCGCCGGCGTTCTGTTGCGTCATGCGCATTCCTTTATCTTGAATTCAAGATTTTATTTGTCTTGAATTCAAGGCAATGTTATCTTGAATTCAAGTCAGTTTTCGATGCGATTATAAGCGATTGCGAAAGGAATGCCCATGTCTGCGCGCCTGATGGCCTCCCGTTGGAGCGATGTGTTGTTGACCGCGCTGGCTCCGGCGATCTGGGGCTCCACCTATATCGTCACCACCCAGCTGTTGCCGCCGGACCGGCCGTTCACCGCTGCCTTGCTGCGAGTGTTGCCGGCCGGCTTGTTGTTGATCCTGGCCGGCCGCCACCTGCCGCGGCGCGGCGAGTGGGGCCGGCTGCTGGTCTTGTCCGCCTTGAATATCGGCGTGTTCCAGGCGCTGCTGTTCGTGGCCGCCTACCGTTTGCCGGGCGGCCTGGCCGCGGTGCTGGGCGCCACCCAGCCGCTGCTGGTGATGGGCCTGGCCTGGGGGCTGGACGGCCGCCGCCCGGCGCGAGTGGCCGCCTGGGCCGGCGTCGCCGGGGTGGCGGGCATGGCGGCCTTGCTGTTGTCGCCGGGCGCGGTCTGGGACGGCGTCGGCATGTTGGCGGCGCTGGGCGGCGCGGCGGCGATGGCCAGCGGCACTTATCTGACCCGGCGCTGGCGGCCGAGCGCGCCGCTCGCCGCCTTGACCGGCTGGCAACTGGCCCTGGGCGGGCTGATGCTGGCGCCGCTGGCCGGGGCGCTGGACCCGGCCTTGCCGGCGCTGGGCGCGACGCAGTGGCTGGGGTACGGCTATCTCTGCCTGTTCGGCGCCTTGCTGGCCTATTTATTGTGGTTTCGCGGGCTGGCGCGGCTGTCGCCGGTGGCGGTGTCCTCGCTGGGCCTGCTCAGCCCGCTGACGGCGGTACTGTTGGGCTGGCTGTTGCTGGGGCAGGCCTTGGGGCCCTTGCAGCTGGCGGGCCTGGCCACGGTGCTGGCCAGCGTGCTGGCGGTGCAGCGCAGCATGGCCGCGCCGCCGCCGGCGGAGAAGCAGATCATGGCCGGCGCGGTGCGCGCGCGGTCTTGAGCGGTAATGGAATCAATCAGCAGCAATCAGATAAGGAGTCTGTTCATGAAGAGCGCTTTGCAAACCCTGCTGGACCAGCGTGTGTCGGCCAATCACTTCGATCCCTCCCATGTGTTGGCGGACGCGGAGATCGAGCAATTGCTGAACGCCGCCACCCGCGCGCCGTCGGCCTATCATTTGCAGAACTGGAAGTTCGTCGCGGTGCGCAGCGCCGAGGCCAAGCGCCGTTTGCAGGCGGCCAGCTACGGCCAGCAAAAAGTGGCGGACGCGGCGGTGACCTTCATTTGCTGCGGTACGCTGAACGCGCATCGCGGGCTGGAGGCGTCGCTGCGGCCGGCGGTGGACGCCGGCATTCTGCCGCCGGAGGTCAGCGACAGCTGGCTGCGCGCGGCGGAGAACGCCCACCGGGACGACGCGCGCGCGCAGCGCGACGAGGCGATCCGTTCCGCCTCATTGGCGACGATGGTGCTGCTGCTGGCGGCGGAGGAACGCGGCCTGGCCAGTTGCGCGATGGGCGGTTTCGACGCGGCCGCGGTGGCGCGGGAGTTTGGCCTGGGCGCGGACGAGTTGCCGGTGATGCTGGTGACGGTGGGGCGGGCGGCGGCCGGCAATTGGCCGCAGAAGCCGCGTCGGCCGGTGGCCGAGGTGATGGTGTGGGCTTGATGGCCTGCTTGATCGTGAGCTGGTTTTGAGAGCCAGCTCAATGTCCGCGTGGTACATGAGCATTTTGAGCTCGGTTCCAACGCGGTATCGTCGACGCGCAGCAGATCGTAAACAGGTTCTCAGGCGCTGCGCGCGGCCGGCGGCTGCGCCAGCACCGTGCGGCAGTGGCTTTCCAGGCGGGTGATTTCTTCCAGCACCGCGTCGATGTCTCGGCGCTGTTCTTCCAGCAGGCGGCGGCGTTCCAGCACCAGGTCCAGCAGTTTTTGCGACTGGCTGGCCTCGTCGTGGGCCTGCTCGTACAGGTCCAGGATTTCGCGGATGTCGGACAAGGACAGGCCGATGCGCTTGCCGCGCAGGATCAGCTTGAGCCGGGCGCGGTCGCGGCGGTTGAACACCCGCTGGCGGCCGTCGCGCTGCGGTTCTATCAGGCCCTGTTCCTCGTAGAAGCGGATGGTGCGCAGGGTGACGTCGAAGTCGCGCGCCAGGTCGGAGATGCTGAAGAATTCGGGTTCGGTCATGGTGTGTTCCAGGGCAAGCGGCGATTGTAGCTTTTTTTTAACGCGTTCTCAGCCCTAGCATGATTTACGTTTACGTAATCGTCAACTTGTGGGATGAATGAAAAAAACAAAAGCGATGCGTACCGTCCACCAGGAGAGAGAGATTCGATGACCTTGCCCAGCTATGTCCACGGCGCCAGTCCGCAAGCCTTGATCGGCCAGACCATAGGCCAGTTGTTCGACCAGACCTGCCGCGAGCACGGCCGCCGCGAAGCGCTGGTGGTGCGCCATCAGCAGATACGCTGGAGTTACGAGGAATTGCGCGAGCAGGTGGACCGGCTGGCCTGCGGCCTGATCCGGCTGGGACTCAAGCCCGGCGACCGCATCGGCATCTGGTCGCAGAACAACGCGGAATGGGTGTTGACTCAGTTCGCCACCGCCAAGGCCGGCCTGATCATGGTCAACATCAATCCGGCCTATCGCCGCTCCGAGCTGGAATACGCGCTGAGCAAGGTGGGCTGCCGCGCATTGATTCTGTCGCCCAGCTTCAAGAGCAGCGACTACCTGGCGATGGCGGCGGATCTGCTGCCGGAGCTGGCCGCCAGCGAGCCGGGCCGGCTCAAGTCCGCCGCCATGCCGCAGCTGGAAATCGTCATCCGTCTGGGGCGGCAGCGTACGCCGGGCATGTTCAATTTCGCCGATCTGATGGCCGCGCCGTCGGCCGAGGAGAAAGCCGGGTTGCAGCGCTTGGGCGAGACGCTGCAGTTTGACGACGTGATCAATATCCAGTTCACCTCCGGCACCACCGGCAGCCCCAAGGGCGCCACCCTGACCCATCACAACATCCTGAACAACGCTTACTTCGCCGGCGCGGCGATGGCTTTCGGCCCGGACGACCGGCTGTGCATCCCGGTGCCGCTTTATCATTGCTTCGGCATGGTGCTGGGCACCTTGCTGTGCCTGAGCCACGGCGCGGCCATGGTGTTTCCGGCGGAGAGCTTCGACGCGCAGGAGGTATTGCGCACGGTGCAGGAGGAGGGCTGCACCGGCCTGCACGGGGTGCCGACGATGTTCATCTCGGTGCTGGATCGGCCGGATTTTTCCGATTACGACGTGTCCACGCTGCGCACCGGCATCATGGCCGGCAGCCCGTGTCCGATCGAGGTGATGAAGCGGGTGACCAGCCAGCTCAATATGAGCCAGGTGACCATAGGCTACGGTATGACCGAAACCAGCCCGCTGAGCTTCCAGAGCGCCACCGACACGCCGCTGGACAAGCGCGTGGCCACGGTGGGACGCATCCATCCGCATGTGGAGGTGAAGATCGTGGACGTGGAAGGCCGCATCACGCCGCGCGGTCAGAGCGGCGAGTTGTGCACGCGCGGTTATTCGGTGATGCCCGGTTATTGGGGCGACCCGGCCAAGACCGCGGAGGCGATAGACGCCGCCGGCTGGATGCGCACCGGCGATCTGGCGGAGATGGACGCGGACGGTTACGTCAACATCGTCGGCCGGGTCAAGGACATGGTGATCCGCGGCGGCGAGAACATCTATCCGCGCGAGGTGGAGGAGTTTCTCTACCGCCATCCCAAGATTCAGGACGTGCAGGTGATCGGGGTGCCGGACGAGCGCTTCGGCGAGGAGTTGTGCGCGTGGATCCGGCTGCGCGACGGCGAAAGCGCCGACGCCGACGATATCCGTGCTTTTTGCCAGGGGCAGATCGCGCATTACAAGATTCCGCGTTACATCGAATTCGTCGATAGTTTCCCGATGACCATCACCGGCAAGATTCAGAAATTCGTCATGCGAGAGAAGATGAAGGAGAAGTTGGGTCTGGCGGACGGCAAAACCGCCTGACCCGTCTCAAACAATGGGAGCAAAAGCCCCGGCTTGCCGGGGCTTTTTGGCTTACAATGCCGCCAGACTGATCTTTAAGCTGAGGAATCCATCATGACTACCGTATTCAACGACGCCGATCTGCTGCGTCTGGAAAACCTGCTGACCCCCTTGTCCGCCAGCGGCAGCACCATGCGCCCGGACGAAGTGCAGGGCTTTTTCGCCGCGCTGGCGTGCGGTCCGGACGCGGTGGACGCCGATTTCTGGCTGGAAGAAGTGCTGGGCGACGCGCCGGCCTTTGAAAACGCGGACGACGCGGCGGAACTGAAAACCCTGCTGCAGAAGCTGTACGACGCCACCGCCGCCGCGCTGGCGGCCGGCGACGAGCTGGACCTGATCCTGTACGCGGAAGACGACAGCGACAGCGACGAGCCGGACTACTGGCCGTGGGCCAACGCCTTCCTCTACGCGCTGGACGTGGTGGACACCGATTGGTTCGAAGTGGCCGACGAGGACGAGGGCTTTGAAAGCCTGATGATGCCGATGCTGGTGTTGGGCGGCGCTTTCGAGCAGGAAGACGGCGAAGACCTGCTGACCTTCAGCGACGAAGAAGTGGAAGGCTACAAGGAAGAAATGCTGGAAGCGCTGGCCGCGGTCCACACCTACTGGCGCGCCAAGGAACAGGCGCCCAGCACCGTGCGCCGCGAAGGCGACAAAGTGGGCCGCAACGACGTCTGCCCGTGCGGCAGCGGCAAGAAGTACAAGGCCTGCTGCGGCCGCAACTGATTGTCCCGCGCGTTGCGCCGGGCGTTAAAAAAAGGAAGCCGGGAGGCTTCCTTTTTTCATGCCGGCGCGCCTTGGCGCTTGCTGAAATTGTTAAGTACCGGCCGCGGCGGCGGGCTTTAGCGCGCGTTCCGCGGCCTCCCGGGCGTTGAGCCGGTCGATGTAATCGAATACGTCCAGCAGCGAGGTGGTCAGCGCCAGCACTTGCTCAAGCAGGCTGAAGAAGCCTTCCCAATAGCCTTTGGCGGCGCTGTCGTCGCTAAAGTCTATGTCCGCGGCGATTTGGGCGAGCAGGTTTCGCAGCCCGTCGTCGGGATTGTCCTGCAGATACTTGATGAAATGTCCTGCGAATTCGCGGCCCAGCAAATGCGCGGCGTGTTGGTCGTCTATGGGCGGAACTTGCCAGCAATGAACGCCGCGCCGGTTGGACGCGTTGGCTGCAAACGGCAATTCCGCGCGGGACGTCGGGTCCGGGTCTGGACGGTAATGGCGGCGGGATGGGGTTTTGATCGACATGATCACCTCCGTGTAGCGGTTTTTCATTGCCACCCCCACGGCCAAGCGGAGGTGGCAGACCGAACAGGGTTGGCCGACCGGACTACACGACTCCGGCACACCCGCTAAGGTGTCCCCACCCGGCCCGCCATTGTGAGCGCGCACGAGTGCAGCGATCCAAACGCAAAGCTCAAGCGCTTGTTCGCAGTGTAGTTCGCCGGACGGCCAAGTCCGGTGCCGCGAGGAACGGCACGGCAGCGATTGTGCACAGTTGCCCGCTGCCCGGTCAAGGCGCAGGCCGGGCGTTAAAAGCCCGTCAATGCTCGCTTACGCGGCCGGTATCGGCCGCGGGCGGAAAATAGCCGGCCGGCAAGCCCGGATGGGTGCGGCCATGAAAAAGCGGCGCGCTCCCATGGGGGAGGCGCGCCGCGTGCCTGGCGGTGAGCGGCGGGCTTAGCCGTTCAGCGCCGGGTAGTCGGTGTAACCGCGCGCGTCGCCGCCGTAGAAGGTGGCCAGGTCCGGCGGGTTCAGCGGCGCGCCGCTTTGCAGGCGTTCGGCCAGGTCCGGGTTGGCGATATAGCTGCGGCCGAAGGCGGCGGCGTCGATATAGCCTTGGCGGATCAGGGTTTCCGCCTTTTCCGCGGTGTAGGCGCCGGCGCCTATGATCACGCCCGGATAACGCTGGCGCAGCGCCTGGCGGAAGCCCTCGTCCAGCACCGGGCCGCCGGCCCAGTCCGGTTCGGAAATGTGCAGGAAGGCCAGTTTGCGCTTGGCCAGTTCCTCGGCCAGGTAGAGCGCCATCTCCAGCTGATCGGTATTGCTGATGCCGTTGAAAACGCCCAGCGGCGAGATGCGGATGCCCACGTGCTCGGCGTCCCATTCCGACACCACTGCGTCCACCACTTCCAGCAGGAAGCGCGCGCGATTGGCCACGCTGCCGCCGTATTCGTCGGTGCGGACATTGGCCTGCGGCGACAGGAACTGGTCCAGCAGATAGCCGTGGGCGCCGTGGATTTCCACCAGGTCGAAGCCGGCGCGGCGCGCGTTGTCGGTGGCGCGGCGATAGTCTTCCAGGATGTCGGCCAGCTCGGACACTTCCAGCGCGCGCGGGGTGTCGCACTGCTCGCGCACCAGGCTGCCGTCCGCGGCGCGGATATTGGTGCGGCTGTCGGCCTGGATCGCCGACGGCGCCACCGGCGCTTCGCCGTCCGGCTGCAAGGAGCGGTGGGAAATGCGGCCGGTGTGCCACAGTTGCAGCGCGGTCAGGCCGCCCTTGGCGTGCACCGCGGCGTTGACCTTGGTCCAGGCCGCCACTTGCGCTTCGCTGTAGATGCCCGGCGCGCCGGCGTAGCCCTTGGCGGTGGGGGAGATGTGGGTGCCTTCCGCCACGATCAGGCCGGCGCCGGCGCGCTGGGCGTAATAGGTTTCCGCCAGCGCGGTGGGCACGTCGCCCGGCTCGGTGTTGCGCAGCCGGGTCAGCGGCGCCATCGCCACGCGGTTTTTCAGGGTCACGGCGCCTACGCGCAGCGGGGTGAACAGTTTGTCGGCTTGCATTGCGATGTCCTTGGCTCTATTTAAGCGGGGAAAAGTGGGCGGGCGCGATCACAGATCGAAACCGAAACCCTGTTTGCGCGCCACCGGCGCGACCTGCGGGAAATACACGTTGCGGTAATACTGCGCGGTGTTGGCGGACCAGGGCTGGCCGTCGGCGCGCTGAATGCTCTTCCAGTAATCCATGATGGACGCGTCGTACTGCGCGATCATAGCCGGCAGTTCCGCCGCCTGGTAGCGTTCGCGGTGCACAAAGCTGGCGCGCGGCAGCCGCGGCTTGACCGCGCTGTCCTGATCGGCGTAGCCCAGCACCACGCCCACCAGCGGGAAGGTCAGTTCCGGCAGCTCCAGCAGTTCCACCATGGCTTGCGGGTCGCGGCGGATGCCGCCGATGGGCACCACGCTCAGGCCGGCGGAACGGGCCGCGGTCATGAGGTTGCCCAGGGCGATGCCGGCGTCCACCGCGCCGACGGCGAAGGCTTCCACGCTGTTGTGGATCACTTGCTCGGCGCCGGCTTTTTCCACGCCGATCCGGGTTTTGTAGAAGTCGGGAACAATGGCGACGAAGACCGGCGCCTGGGCGATCCACGGCTGGCCGCCGGCGATTTCGGCGATTTTTTGGCGACGCTCCGCGTCCTGCACCACCACCAGCGACACCTGCTGGCCGTTGATGGAGGTGGGGCCTTTCCAGGCGGCGTCCAGCACCGCGTCCAGCACCTCGGCGGGAATGGGTTTGTCCTGGTAGCTGCGCACGCTGCGGTGCTCTTGCATTAGTTCCAGTGTCGAGTTCATGCTTGGGACTCCTTCAAGTAGACCAGTCGTCTAGTTTTAATGTCAAAATAACCCGCTCCGGGGAGCGGGGGAGGGCGCGGCCTCGCCTTGGTTAGGGCGCGCGCAGAATTTGTTGCGTGTGCGCCATCGCCGCCAACAGCGGCGCGCGCGAATGTTGAGTCTTGAACAGCAGCGCGCTGCCCACCCACAGGCTGTACAGCGCGCTGGCGGTCTCGTCCGGCAGCAGGTCCGCGTCCAGCGAGCCTTCCTGCTGGCCGCGGCGGATGCAGGCGGCCAGATTGCGCACCACGAAACCCATGCCTTCCGCCAGCGCCTCGCGCATCGGCTCGGACAGGTCGGAGACCTCGGCGGCCAGCTTCACCGCCAGGCAACAGCGCTGCGGCTGATCGCAACGGTGGGTTTCCAGCCAGCCGTCGAAATAATGCAGCAGGCAATCGCGGGCGCTGCCGGCGTCCTTGGACAGAAAGCTCACCAGTCTGCCGTCGTATTTCTCAAAATAACGACGCAGCAGTTCCACGCCATAGCCTTCCTTGCTGCGGAAGTAATGGTAGAACGAACCCTTGGGCACCCCGGCCGCGCCGAGGATTTCCGCCAGGCCCACGGCGGAGAAGCTCTTGCCGAGGATGATGGCTTCGCCGGTGGCCAGCAGGTGTTCGCGAGTGTCTGAAAACTGGTTGGGACGTGACATGGGCTGAAGTCTACTAGACCGGTCGTCTAGTTTCAAGAAATTTTTCAATCCTTGGGAGAGGCGCGCGCTGGCGACAAGGGCGAGGCCGGCGAATCAGGCGGGCTTGGCATGCTTTTAGCATGGTAAATATTGATAATAAGAATCAATTGCAACTACAATGCCGGGTTTTACGCTAAGCGCCTGTTCATGATCCCGCGAGTAAGAGCGAGACAAGGCGAAAACGAGCGAAAAGCGGAAGGTACGCGTGGCACTGAGTATTTTGAGCGGGTGCTCACCGTGCAACGCTGCACGAAGCGCAGCAGATTTTTGAACAGGTTCTAAGCCGACGATGCGAGAGGAAACCCTATGAAGTCAATCTGGAAGCTGCTGGCCATCGTCCTGCTGAGCGGCTGCGCGGCCCTGTCTCAGGAGGCCGAACCGGCCGGGGACCCGCCCGGCCGCATTGTGGACCTGCGCAGCGGCGAAGTTTTGCAGCCGGCGCAATTGTTGCAGCGGCTGGCCCCGGCGCCGCGGCTGCTGGTGGGGGAAAAGCACGACAACCGCGAGCACCACCGCATCGAACGCTGGCTGGCGACGGAATTGGCGGCGCGGCGGCCGCAGGGCAGCGTGCTGCTGGAAATGCTGACCCCGTCGCAGCAGGCCAAGGTGGAACAGGCGCAGGCCCGGCTGCGCGCCGGCCAGCCGCTGTCCGGCGCCGCGCTCGCCCAGGCGGTGGATTGGCTGCCGGGCTGGCCGTGGCCCTTGTACGGCAAACTGGCCGAGCATGTGATGCGCGCGCCTTATCCGGTGCTGGCGGCCAATCTGGACAGGAACGAGATGCAGGCGGTGTACCGCAGCCAGGTGCAATTGCCGGGCCAGGCGTCCACGCGGCCTGAGGTGCGCGCCAAGCTGAGCGAACTGATCCGCGAGGAGCACGGCGGGGAGGTCAAGGCCGAGCACCTGGCCTCGATGCTGGCGGTGCAGCAGGCGCGGGACCGGCGCATGGCCGAGCGGCTGCTGGCCGCGCCGGCGCCGGCGCTGTTGATCGCCGGCGCTTATCACGCCGCCGCCGACATCGGCGTGCCGCTGCATGTGCGCGATTTGCAGCCGCAAACGCCGTTGCGGGTGCTGATCCTGGCGGAAGAGGGCATGAAGCTGGACGCGCGCCAGGGCGATTACGCCTGGTTCGCGGCGCCGGCCCGGCCTTGAGCGCGGTTGCGCTGCGCTTATATATTGATAATGATTCTCATTACGTATAACATTCTCAACTCGAACAAATAAAACTTCGCTTGGATTTCCGATGATGAACACCATGAAACGAGCGGCGACAGGCTGCGCGCTGGCAGGCGCGTGCTGGCCGCTGACGGCGCTGGCGGAAGCCGGCGCGGCCATGCCGGCCGACCTGAGCGCGCTGGGCATGTACCGCGCCGCCGACCCGGTCGTGAAGACCGTGATCCTGGGCCTGCTGCTGACCAACCAGCTGATCATGGTGGTGGTGCGCATGCTCACCGGCTCCGCCTTCGTCGGCTGGGG
>NZ_JAMZGH010000040.1:0-33501 GCF_024158805.1 Chromobacterium sp. S0633
GGCTCCGGACGCGCGCGCGGCGCTGGCGCAACGCAGCCGCCAGCTGGGCCTGGCCGGGCAGGGCCTGCCGGTCAGCGGCGCGGTGGTCAAGGGTTTGCCGGCCGACATCGCCGTCGCCGGCGGTTACCGCTTGCGGGTGGGGCGCGGCGGCGCGCGCATAGACGCGCATGACGCCGCCGGCCTGTTCTACGGCGCGCAGACCCTGCTGGGCCTGATGCCGCAAGGCGGCGGCGAGATCCCGACGCTGACGGTGGAGGACGCGCCGCGCTACGCGCACCGCGGCTTCATGGTGGACGTGGCGCGCAATTTCCGTCAGCCGGCCACGCTCAAGCGCCTGATCGAACAGATGGCCGCCTACAAGCTCAACAAGCTGCATCTGCATCTGTCCGACGATGAAGGCTGGCGCCTGCAGATCAACGGCCTGCCGGAATTGACCGAGGTCGGCGCGCGCCGCTGTCACGATCTGAACGAGGACCGCTGTCTGCTGCCGCAACTGGGGTCCGGTCCGGACAACCGTTCCGGCGGCGGCTATTTGAGCCGCGAGCAGTATGTGGAATTGCTGCGTTACGCCAAGGCGCGCTTCATCGAGGTGATTCCGGAAATCGACATGCCGGCGCACGCGCGCGCGGCGGTGATGGCGATGGAGCGGCGTTATCGCCACCTCAGTCAGTTGGAGCAGCCGGAAGCCGCCTCCGCCTACCGGCTGATCGATCCGCAAGACCGTTCCAACACCTTGTCGGTGCAATTCTACGACCGTCACACCTATGTCAATCCCTGCGTGCCCGGCGTGCCGCGCTTCGTCGACAAAGTGGTGTCGGAAGTGGCCGCCATGCACCGCGAGGCCGGCGTGCCGCTGGCGGTCTGGCACTTTGGCGGCGACGAGGCCAAGAACATCTTGCTGGGCGGCGGTTTCCAGGACCTGTCCGGCCAGGACCCGGCCAAGGGCAAGATCAAGCTGGCGGAGCAGGACAAGCCCTGGGCGCGCTCGCCGGCCTGCCGCGCGCTGTTGGCGGAGCGGCCGGGGAAAACCGTAGCCGATCTGCCCTTGCAGTTCGCCGAGGACGTCAGCCGCATCCTGGCGCGGCACGGCATCGCCACGATGGGTGCCTGGCAGGACGGTTTGAAAGGCGCGAAATCGCCCAAGGACTTCGCCACCGCCAAGGTGATGGTGACCGAGTGGGACGCCTTGTTCTGGGGCGCGGCCAAGGAAGCGCACGAGTTTGCCAACAAGGGTTTTGAGACCGTGCTGGCGATGCCGGATTATTTGTACTTCGACTTCCCCTATGAGTTGACCCCCAAGGAACGCGGCTATTACTGGGCCTCGCGCGCCACCGACAGCTATAAGGTGTTCAGCTTCGCGCCGGACAATCTGCCGCAGAACGCAGAGGTGATGACAGACTGTCAGGGCAAGGCCTTCGAAGTGCCCAGCGAGGCCGGGCCGGCGCGCTTCGCCGGCATCCAGGGGCAGGCCTGGAGCGAGGTGATGCGCAGCGACGCCCAGTTTGAATACATGGCCTATCCGCGGCTGCTGGCATTGGCCGAGCGCGCCTGGCACCGCGCGGGCTGGGAACGGCCTTATCGTCAGGGCGAGCGTTATCAGCTGGGCGTCAGCCATCTGGTGGACCGCGCGGCCTTGAACCGGGATTGGCAGCAGTTCGCCGCAGTGCTGGGTTGGCGCGAGGCGGCCAAACTGGAGCGCGCCGGCATCGGTCTGCGCATCGCGCCGCCGGGCCTGGCGAGCGGGGCGGCGGCGGTGCTGACGGAGTTCCCCGGCCAGGCGCTGCAGTTCTCGCCGGATGGGCGCAACTGGACGCCGTACCGGCCGGGCCTGGGCGCGGAAGCGCCTTATTGGCGCGGCGTCAGCGGCGACGGCGCGCGCTTTAGCCGGCAGGAGGCGCGCGGCGGCGACTGAGCGCCGATGCGGGCAAGACAGGGACGCTCGGGCCGCCGGCCCGGGCGTTTTTCATGGTTGAGCGGTTTCCCGGCGTTGATAAGACAATAGAGTTGATCTATCTTGATGATCCCGCAGCGCGCCGGAGGGCGGCGTTTACAGCCGGATTGAGCACAGTTGCCCTCTGTAATGGATGTTGTCGGACAAAATTTATTGCGCTGTATCAAAGAATGTATACGCCGGTGTCGCAAACCGGATATGGATTTGCGACGGGCTTACCTTAGAATCATTGAAACTTCATGAAATCATCGATAAAGCCGGCATCACGACCGGTCCGGCCAGCCGCTTGGGATTTCATGATACGGATAAGAAACGACGATAGAGCAGGAAGGGAACCATCAAGATGAGCAATACTGTAACGCGCGCCGATTTCGACCAGGTCATGGTCCCCAATTACGGTCCGGCCGGTTTCATCCCGGTCAAGGGCCTGGGTTCCCGCGTATGGGACCAGAGCGGCCGCGAATTCATCGATTTCGCCGGCGGCATCGCCGTCAACTCGCTGGGCCATTGCCACCCGCAGCTGGTAGCGGCCTTGACCGAGCAGGCTTCCAAGCTGTGGCACGTGTCCAATGTGTTCACCAACGAGCCGGCCTTGAAGCTGGGCAAGCTGCTGACCGAGTCCACCTTCGCCGAGCGCGTGTTCTTCTGCAACTCCGGCGCGGAAGCCAATGAAGCCGCGTTCAAGCTGGCGCGCAAATACGGTTCCGATCACTTCGGCCCGGAAAAGAACCAGATCCTGGCCTGCAAGAACTCCTTCCACGGCCGCACCCTGTTCACCGTCAGCGTCGGCGGCCAGCCTAAGTACACCGAAGGCTTCGGCCCGGTGCCGGGCGGCATCGCCCACTTCGAATACAACGACATCGAATCGCTGAAAGCGGCCATCTCCGACCAGACCTGTGCGGTGGTGATCGAACCCATCCAGGGCGAGGGCGGCGTGATGCCGGCCGACAAGGCCTTCCTGGAAGCCGCGCGCCAGCTGTGCGACCAGCACAATGCGCTCTTGGTGTTCGATGAAGTGCAAAGCGGCGTCGGCCGCACCGGTTCGCTGTTCGCCTATCAGGAATACGGCGTGACCCCGGACATCCTCAGCTCCGCCAAGGGCATAGGCGGCGGCTTCCCGATCGGCGCGATGCTGACCACCGAGAAAGTGGCCAAGAGCTTCGGCATCGGCACCCATGGCTCCACCTACGGCGGCAACCCGCTGGCCTGCGCGGTGGCGCACAAGGTGCTGGAGCTGGTCAAGGAGCCGGCGGTGCTGGACGGCGTGCGCGCCAAGCACCAGCGCTTCGTCGATGGCCTGAACGCGATCAACACCAAATACCAGGTGTTCAAGACCGTGCGCGGCATGGGCCTGCTGCTGGGCTGCGTGCTGACCGACGCTTACGCCGGCCGCGCCAAGGAGTTTCTGAAAGCCGCTGAAAAGCAGGGCCTGATGTTGCTGGTGGCCGGTTTGAGCGTGGTGCGCCTGGCGCCGTCGCTGGTGATCGAGGATGAGGACATCGACGAAGGCCTGGCGCGTTTCGACGCGGCCATCGCCGAACTGGTCGCCGGTCGATAAGCGCCCGCGGCACTGATTCCGGGCGGCCGCCGGCCGCCCTTGCTCCAAGACACAATACCGTTATCCGCCCACGCTCCCGCCCCTGGCAGGCGCGCGGGTGATGCTGCGCCGCGGTCTCGCCGCGGCCCGGCCGGATTTCAGCGATAGGGGAGATGTCCCATGCTTACCGTGCGTCCCGTCCGCACCTCCGATCTGCCCGCCATCGAACGCATGGCGGTGGCCAGCGGCATCGGCGTCACCAGCTTGCCCAATAACCGGGAAAAGCTGTTCGAGCGCATCCAGCAGTCCGTGTCCGCCTTCGAGCACGAGGCCACCGGCGACTCCGGCTGCGAATACTATATGTTCGTGCTGGAGGAGGGCGGCCAGGTGTTGGGCACCGCGTCCATCAACGCTTCCGCCGGCTTCGACGAGCCCTTCTACAGCTACCGCAGCGAAATCTTCGTGCACGCCTCGCGTGCGCTGAAGGTCAACAACCGCGTGCACGTGCTGAATATGTGCCACGACCTGACCGGCATGGTGCAGCTGTGCGGCTTCTACGTGGACGGCCATCTGGAGCCCTTGGCCGCCGAGCTGCTGTCGCGCGCCCGGCTGCTCTTCATCGCCAGCAAGCGCGAGCGCTTCGGCCGCCGCGTGATCGCGGAGATGCAGGGCATTCACGACGACGCCGGCCAGTCGCCGTTCTGGAACGCCATCGGCCGCCGCTTCTTCAATATGGATTTCCTGCAGGTGGAACAGGCCTTCGTCAGCCACAGCAAGACCTTCATCGCCGAGCTGATGCCCAGCTACCCGATCTACGTGCCCTTGCTGCCGGACGAGGCGCAGCACGCCATCGGCCAGATCCACGCCAGCTTCGAGCGCTCCTGCCAGCTGCTGTGCAACGAGGGTTTCGAAGCCGACAACTATATCGACATCTTCGACGGCGGCGCGGTGCTGACCGCCGAGGTGGACCGGCTGAAAACGCTGGAAAACAGCCGCTGCTACCCGGTGGAAGTGCTGGCCAGCCTGCCGGAGCAGGCGCAGCCGCAGTTGTTGAGCAATCTGGAGTCCAGCGAGTTCGCCGCCGCGGTGTGCCGCGTGGCGGTGGTGGACGGCGTGGCCTTCATCAATCCCGACGCCGCCCGCGCGCTGGGCCTCGCCAGCGGCGGCCAGGTTCAAGTGGCCGGTTTGCAGCAGAAGGAGTCCGCAGCATGATGTTCATCCGCCCCGTAGCCCACAAGGACCTGGACGGCCTGATGAATCTGGCGCGCAGCGCCGGCGTCGGCCTGACCTCGCTGCCGGTCAACGAAGAGCGGCTGTCGCGCCGCATCGCCCGCTCGGTGCTGTCTTTCGCCGGCGAGCTGGACAAGGCCGACCAAGGCTATGTCTTCGTGATGGAAGACGGCGCCACCGGCGCCATCGCCGGCATCTGCGCGCTGGAAGCCGCGGTGGGCCTGAAGGAGCCGTGGTACAACTACCGCGTCGGCACCATCGTCCACGCCTCGGAGGAGTTGGGCGTGTATTCGCGCCACGACACCTTGTTCCTGTCCAACGACCACACCGGCTATTCCGAGCTGTGCACGCTGTTCCTGCACCCTGACTACCGCGCCAACCGCAACGGCGGCCTGCTGTCCAAGAGCCGCTTCCTGTTCCTGGCGCAGTTCCCGCAACTGTTCGGCAAGCTGGTGGTGGCCGAGATGCGCGGCGTGTCCGACGAGGCCGGCCGCTCGCCGTTCTGGGAAGGACTGGGCCGTCATTTCTTCTCCATAGACTTCGCCCACGCCGATTACCTGACCGGCGTCGGCCAGAAGGCCTTCGTCGCCGAGCTGATGCCCAAGCATCCGGTCTACATCGACTTCCTGCCGCCGGAGGCGCAGGCGGTGATCGGCCAGACCCATGAAAACACCCGCCCGGCGGTGGCGATGCTGGAATCCGAAGGCTTCCGCTACGAGGGCTATGTCGACATCTTCGACGCCGGCCCGACGGTGCAGACCTATACCAGCGAAATCCGCGCGGTGAAGGAAAGCGCGACGGTCGCGGCGCGGCTGGCGGACCCGCTGCCGGAAGGCGACAAGAACTTCTACCTGGTGTCCAACGACTCGCTGGCCGGCTTCCGCGCCATCCTGGCCGAGACGCTGGCGCCCACCCATGAAATCCTGCTGACGCCGGAACAGGCGCAGGCGCTGAACGTGGAAGAGGGCGGCCATCTGCGCTGCGTCGCGCTCTACCCCAAGGAGAATGCATAGTGAGCAGCTTATTCATCAACGGTCAGTGGCAGGAAGGCGCCGGCGCGGCGCTGAGCAAAACCAATCCGGCCGACAATAGCCCGCTATGGCAGGGCCGCGCGGCCGACGCCGCCCAGGTGGACGCCGCCGTGGCCGCCGGCCGCGCCGCGTTCAAGCACTGGGCGCGCACGCCGCTGGACGCGCGGGTTGCGGTGGCCAAGCGCTTCGGCGAACTCCTGAGCGCCAATAAGGACGCGCTGGCCCGCGTCATCGCCCAGGAAACCGGCAAGCCCTTGTGGGAAGCGCAGACCGAAGTCACCACCATGGTCAACAAGGTGGACATCTCGCTGAAGTCCTACCACGAGCGCACCGGCGAACGCGCCGCCGCCATGGGCGACGCCCAGGCGGTGCTGCGCCACAAGCCGCACGGCGTGGTGGCGGTGTTCGGCCCCTACAACTTCCCCGGCCACCTGCCCAACGGCCACATCGTGCCGGCGCTCTTGGCCGGCAACGCGGTGATTTTCAAGCCGTCCGAACTGACGCCGTGGACGGCGCAGGAAACGGTGCGCTTGTGGGCCGAAGCCGGCCTGCCGGCCGGCGTGATCGCGCTGCTGCAAGGCGCGCGCGACACCGGCGCGGCCCTGGCCGGCCACGCCGGCATCGACGGCCTGTTCTTCACCGGCAGTTCCGCCACCGGCGCGCTGCTGCACAAGAACTTCGCCGGCCATCCGGACAAGATCCTGGCGCTGGAAATGGGCGGCAACAATCCGCTGATCGTGGAAGGGGTTCAGGACATCGACGCCGCCGTCCACCACATCGTCCAGTCCGCCTTCGTCTCCGCCGGCCAGCGCTGCACTTGCGCGCGCCGGCTGCTGCTGCCGCAAGGCGCCTGGGGCGACGCGCTGCTGGCGCGGCTGGTGGAGGTGGCGGCCAAGCTGCGCGTCGGCAAATACGACGCCGAGCCGGCGCCCTTCATGGGCGCGGTGATTTCCAGCGCCGCCGCCGAGGCGCTGCTGCAAGCCCAGGCCGCGATGCTGGCCGCCGGCGGCAAGGCGCTGCTGGAGATGCGCCGCTTGACGCCGGACGCGGCGCTGTTGAGCCCGGGCATCATCGACACCACCGCCGCCGCGCGGCCGGACGAGGAATACTTCGGCCCGCTGCTGCAAGTGATACGCTACGCCGATTTCGATCAGGCCATCGCCATCGCCAACGACACCCGCTTCGGCCTGGCCGGCGGCGTGCTGTCCGACGAGCGCGCGCTGTACGAACGCTATCTGCTGGAAAGCCGCGCCGGCGTGGTCAACTGGAACAAGCCCTTGACCGGCGCGTCCAGCGCCGCGCCCTTCGGCGGCGTCGGCGCCTCCGGCAACCATCGCGCCAGCGCCTATTACGCCGCCGACTACTGCGCCTATCCGGTGGCCTCGCTGGAATGCGACAGCCTGGCCGTGCCGGCGCAGCTGTCTCCCGGCATGGTGTTTTAAGAGCGCCCCCTCTCCCCAACCCCTCTCCCGCAAGGGGAGAGGGACTGAAGGCTGAGTGCGACGCCCGTTCATTCGTGCAGTCAGCGCGGGCGGTGCGGTTTTCTCCCCTCGGGGAGAGGGGGCGTGTAGTCAACGCAAAAGAGTTAGGTGGCGAGAAGGGGCCAGATGGCCGTCCCGCCATTCAGATGGATTGAGGCAAGGGAGCATTCTCCAAATGAACGCCTATGAAGTGAATTTCGACGGCCTGGTGGGCCCGACCCACAATTACAGCGGCCTGTCCTTCGGCAATGTGGCGTCCACCAGCAACGTCAGCGCCGCGTCCAATCCCAAGCTGGCCGCCAAGCAGGGCCTGGCCAAGATGAAGGCCTTGCACGATCTGGGCTTCAAGCAGGGCGTGCTGGCCCCGCACGAGCGTCCGGACGTGGCCAGCCTGCGTCTGCTGGGCTTTGGCGGCAGCGACGCCGAGGTGGTGGCGCGCGCCGCCAGGGACGCGCCGGCCATCCTGGCCGCGGCCTGCTCGGCCTCCTGCATGTGGACCGCCAACGCCGCCACCGTCAGCCCGTCCGGCGACACCGCCGACGGCCGCGTGCATTTCACCCCGGCCAATCTGAACAATAAATTCCACCGTTCGATCGAGCATCCGACCACGGGCCGGCTGCTGCGGGCGATGTTCGCCGACGAGTCCCGCTTCGCCGTGCATCCGGCGCTGCCGGCGCAGATGCATTTCGGCGACGAGGGCGCGGCCAACCACACCCGTTTCTGCGCCGAGTACGACGGCGCGGGGGTGGAGTTCTTCGTGTTCGGCGCGGCGGCTTTCGACGCCCGCTATCCCAAGCCGGCCAAGTTCCCGGCGCGCCAGACCCTGGAAGCCTGCCAGGCGGTGGCGCGCCTGCACGGCCTGAGCGCGGAGCGCGTGGTCTACGCGCAGCAGGACCCGGACACCATAGACGCCGGCGTGTTCCACAACGACGTGATCTCGGTGGGCAACCGCCAGGTGCTGTTCCATCACGAGAAATCCTTTGTCGACCAGCACAAGGTGCTGGCCGAGCTGAGCGCCAAGCTGGCGGCGGTCGGCGGCCGCTTTGTGTCGGTGGAGGTGCCGGCGGCGGAGGTCAGCGTCGAGGAGGCGGTGAAGAGTTATCTGTTCAACAGCCAGTTGCTGTCCAAGCCGGACGGCAAGATGATCATCGTGGTGCCGGAGGAGTGCCGCAATCAGCCGCGCGTCTGGGCCTACCTTGGCAAGCTGGTCGCCGGCGGCGGTCCCATCGACGAGGTCAAGGTGTTCGATCTCAAGCAAAGCATGCAGAACGGCGGCGGCCCCGCCTGCCTGCGGCTGCGCGTGGCGCTGTCGGCGGCGGAAATCGCCGCGCTCAATCCCAAGGTGCTGATGAGCGACGCGCTGTTCGCCATGCTCAACGGCTGGGTGGATCGCCATTATCGCGACCGCCTGAGCAGCGAAGACCTGGCCGATCCGCAGCTGCTGATCGAAAGCCGCACCGCGCTGGACGAGTTGAGCGGCATCCTGGGCCTGGGGTCGGTGTACCCCTTCCAGCTGGTTTGAGCCAGCGATACCCACGCCTGATTTCGAGTCAGGCGCTCTAGCGAAACAGGCCGGGATTCCCGGCCTGTTTTGCGTTTGAAGCGGCGGCGTCCGCCCGGATGCGCCGCTCTTGTCGTCGGGATGATGACAGCCTTTCTTTCACCGAAAACTGTCCTGATTAATGGTATCTATTTGACGAATATCATCTATTTTTGGTTTTTAATGTTGTTTGACATGACAAAAGTCATGTGATAGCTTGAATGACATTGGAATATATTGATCGATACGGCTTGCGGATTTCGGCCTCCTAGCCACGGAGGACGCGGGTTTGCGGCGCGGCCGTCCGCGGCGGCGCAGCGGTTGGGCGTTTGGCGAGGGCGGAGACGAAACGAGGCCTGAGGCGTTTCTACAACGGGATACGGCCTGGCCTTTGGTACTGGTCTGGACGAAATAGCGGAGGTTGATGCCGGAGCGGGCGGCGTTTCGCCCCCGGCGATGTTTTGGCGGTTTTGCGGTTGTTGTTGATTGCGAATGAGAGTGCCGGTTGGATTTTCCGCCGCTGCGATACGCAGTTCATCGCGGCTCCTTTTGTCTTGCATACACTTCAAGTGCCAATACACCATGAAATATCACTGCATCGGCATCGGCAGCGGGCCGTCCAATCTGAGCGTGGCTTCGCTCTTGCATGGCCAGCACGACATCAAGAGCATCTTTTTCGAACAGAAAGCGGCGTTCACCTGGCACGACGGCATGATGATTCCCGGCGCGGGGCTGCAAGTCTCCCTGTTCAAGGATCTGGTCACGCTGGCGGACCCGACCAACCGCTTTTCCTTTGTGTCCTATCTGCACCAGCACGGCAGATTGCTGCAGTTTCTCAATGCGCGCTTCGATCAGGTGTCGCGGCTGGAGTTTCGCGATTATCTGAAATGGGCGGCGGAGAGCAACGGCAATATCTGCTTTGGCGAGCGGGTGCTGGAGGTCGATTTCGACGGCGGCGCCTTCGTGGTGCAGACCACGAAGCGGAGGGTGCAGGGCGACAATGTGGTCGTCGGCGTCGGCATTGTGCCGGAGGTGCCGGACTTCGCGCGCTCCTGTCTCGACGACAGCACGCATTTCCATGTCAATGAGTTCGCCGCCAAGGCCGGCGTCGCGGCGGGCAAGCGCGTGCTGGTGATAGGCGGCGGCCAGTCCGGCGCCGAGGTGGTGCTGGATTTGCTGCGCCGCGGCGGCGGCCAGGCGCCGGCGGCGCTGAGCTGGCTGTCGCGGCGGGAGAATTACTTCCCGCTCGACGATTCCCCGTTCACCAACGATCTGTATACGCCCACCCATTCCAATTATTTTTACGAGCAGGACGAAATCTTCCGCAGCGCCTTCATCAAGCGCAATCTGCTCAGCAGCGACGGCATTTCCGAATGCACCTTGCGCAGCCTCTACCAACAGATCTACTCGCTGCGCTTCATCGAACGCTCGCCTATCGACATCCGCCTGCTGCCCTTCCGCGAGGTGCGCGCCATCGGCCGGAACGGCGAGCGCTGGTCCATCGCCGCCCGCCATCTGGGCGCCAACGCGTCGGAAACGCTGGAAGCGGACGTGGTGATCTGGGCCAGCGGATTCAAGCCGGCGCCCACGCCCTTCCTGCAGCCCCTGCGGGAGCGCCTGGAGCGCGAGGGCGAGGAAATCGCCGTTGACCGCGATTACGCGGCGCTGGGCAAGCTGCCGCGCAATCGCAGCCTGTTCATCCTGAACGCCATCCGCCAGCAGCGCGGCCTGGCCGATCCCAATCTCAGCCTGACCGCCTGGCGCAGCCAGATTGTCATCAACCGCATGCTGGACGCGCCGCGCGTCGACAACGTCGACGCCGCCTTCGTGTCCTGGGCGCCGCTGGCCTCGGCGCGCGCGGACGAGCGCAAGAACAAGAGGGAATGGGCATGACGGCGCCCCGCATCGTCGTCGTCGGCGGCGGCATCCTCGGCTGCACGATAGCCGCGCGCCTGCTGGAGCGCGAGCCGCGGGTCCGGCTCACCCTGGTGGACCGCGACCTGGTCGGCGCGGGAGCATCGATGTATTCCGCCGGCGTCCATTTCCCGGTGGGACGCTCCGAGCGCGTGCGCCAACTGAGCGCGGCCAGCGCGGATTACTACCAGACCTTGCGCGCCCGCCATCCGCAGCTGCCCATGCACGGTTTCGACTTTTTCGTCGCGGCCGGCGCGGCCGACGCCGATGAGGTCCGCGCCCGCTGCACCGGCTTGCTGCCCTTGTCGGCGGAGGAACAGTCGCGCGTCGCGCCGGATCTGCCGGCCGGCCGCGAGCTGTGGCGGATGCCGGATTGCCATGTGACGGATGTGCAGGGGCTGGCCTTATGGCACGCGCAGCGTCTGCGCGGCCGCGCCGAGGTGTTGGAAGGCGTGGGGGTCGAGGCGCTGGACGAGAGCGCCGACGGCGTCCGCCTGAGCTTGTCCAGCGGCCGGGAGCTGGCCGCCGACGCCGTGGTGCTGGCCCCCGGGCCATGGGTCAACGAGGGCTGCTGGAGCGGGCTGACCGCCGGGCTGGGGGTTCGCGTCAAGAAGGTGGTGGCCCTGCATCTTCAGCGGCCGGCGGAGGAGGGCGCCGCGCTGTTCTTCCCCGCCGAGGACGCTTTTCTGGCGCCGCTGCCGCACCGCGGGCATTGGCTGTTCAGCTACACCTGCCAGCAATGGGACGTGTCGCCGGAGCAGTGCCGGCAGGCCGGGGTGGAGGCTCGCGAGATCGCCGAGGCGCGCGAGGCGCTGCGGGGCGTCGCGCCGGCGCTGGCGCCGCTGCTGAGCTCGGGCCGGGTGTTCTGCGACGCCTACAGCCCAAGCCGCGAGCCGCTGGCGCAATACCTCGGCCGTCATCGACGCATTCTGTTCGTCGGAGCGTGCAACGGCTCCGGATACCGGCTGGCGCCCGGCGTCGCCGCGGAAGCCGTCGCCCTGCTCAACCACACTCTCACCAAGGGATAGCCGATCATGCACATCATAGAATTGAACGAAGCGCAGCGGTCGCCGGCTTTCGGCATCGAGATGGCGTCCATCGCCGGCCTGGGCGAGCAGGAGCAGGTGCGGCTGGCCTACGGCGTCGTCGAGCCCGGCGGGGAAAGCCAGCCGCACAAGCACGACGAGCTGGAAGCCTTTCTGATTCTGAGCGGCGAGGGCGTCATCGACGCCGACGGCCGCTCCCAGCCGGTGCGCGCCGGCAGCCTGGTGCTGTTCAAACCGTTTGAAAAACACGTGTTGCGCAATACCGGCGGGCAGCCGCTGCGCTTCTGCGACTTCTACTGGCGGGACGCGGCCAAACGCGAGGCCGCCGCGCAGGACAACGGCGCCGCGCGTCTGAAAGGGCGGCCGGTATTCGTGTTTTCCACGCCGCCCACGCCCAACGGCGACCTGCACCTTGGCCATCTGTCCGGTCCCTATCTGGGCGCCGACGTCTATGTGCGCTTCCTGCGCGCCAGCGGACACGAGGCCTACCACCTGACCGGCAGCGACGATTACCAGAGCTATGTGGTGGGCCGCGCCCGCCAGGAAAACAGCAGTCCCCAGCAGGTGGCCAGCCATTACTCGGCGGCGATCCAGTCCACGCTGGATCTGATGGACATCCATCTCGATCAATACACCGTCACCACCCGGGACCCGGCTTACGCGGCCGGCCTGCGCGATTTCTTCACGCGCCTGGTGCGGGGCGGCGCGCAGCTGCGTTCCGACGCGGCGCTGTTCGACGCCGAAACCGGCGATTATCTGTACGAGGTGGACGTGTCCGCCAAGTGTCCAAGCTGCGGCTCGCCCTGCGGCGGCAATATCTGCGAGGAGTGCGGCGAGCCCAACAACTGCGTGGACCTGGACGCGCCGCGCTCGCGGCTGTCGGACGCGACGCCGGTCACCGGCGCCATCCGCCGCTACATGATCAATCTGTCCGCCTTCAAGGACGCGGTGGAGCAGCATCAGCGCCTGGGCAAGGTGTCGCCGCGCTTGCAGCAATTGGCGGAGCGGGTGCTGGCGCGCAAGGACTATTGGGTGCCCATCACCCATCCGGCGCAATGGGGCGTGCCGCCGGCGGAGGAGGTCGAGGGCGAGCAGGTGATCTGGGTGTGGCCGGAAATGGCGTACGGCTTCCTGTACGGCATCGCCGAACTGGGCGGCCGGCTGGGCAAGCCCTGGCAAGCCGACCGGCCGCAGCCGGACTGGAAGATCGTCCACTTCTTCGGCTACGACAACAGCTATTACCACTCCATCCTGTACCCGGCCTTGTACCGGATGGCCTTCCCGGACTGGCAGTGCGACATCGACTACAACGAGAACGAGTTCTATCTGCTCGACGGCCTGAAGTTCTCCACCAGCCGCCGGCACGCGGTGTGGGGCAAGGACATCCTGAGCCCTGACAGCGTGGACGCGGTGCGCTATTACCTGGCGCGCACGCGCGGCGAGCAGGAGCGGACCAATTTCACGCTGGAGGATTTCCATGCGTGCGTGGAGCGGACGCTCTTGGGCCAGTGGCAGGCCTGGCTGAGCGGCCTGGGCGAGCGCTTGGGGCAGGATTTCCAGCAGCGCGCGCCCGACGCCGGCAACTGGACCGCCGCTCACACCGCCTATTTCGACGCGCTGAGCAACCGGCTGACCAGCCTGAGCACCCATTACGGCGCAGACGGTTTCACGCTCAACCGCGTGACGGAAGAGCTGGACGGGCTGGTGGCCGGCGCGCTGCGCTTCGCCAAATCGAACGAGCGCATCCGTCGGAATCCGGCGCTGCGCGACGAATACCGGACCGCGGTCGCGCTGGAGCTGGCCACGGCCCGCCTGCTGGCTCAGGCCGCCGGCCCGCTGATGCCGCGCTTCGCCCAGCGCCTGGGCCGCGCCCTGGGCATGGAAGGCGTCGACGTCTGGCCGGAAAGCGTGGAGCTGTCGCCGCCGGGCACCGCTCTGGACTTGGCGGAGCAGCGCTTTTTCACGCCGCTGCGCCGGGCGGGCGCGGCGGAGGAAGGACGGTCATGAGCGGACTGGGGTCTCAAGCGCCGCGCGGCCCGGACGTCGATCTGGTCAACGCCGTCGCGCTGCGCGGATGCGATGACGAGCGACATGTGATCCGCTTCCGGCAAGACGGCGTCGTGCGCGCCTGGACGCTGGCCGAGCTGGACCGCAAGGCGGCGCGCGTGGCCCGGCGCTTGCATGCGCTGGGCCTGCGTCCGCGCGACCGGGTGGGCGTTTTATCGCGCAATCGGATCGAGTTCGTGCTGCTGGATCTGGCCGTCCTGAAACTGGGGGCGGTGACCGCGGGCTTCGAGGCCGGGCGTTTCGAGCCGGCGCGCATCGTGGACCTTTACGGCTTGAAAGCCTTGTTCGCCGAGGGCGTGGACCGCTCGGGCGCGGTGTTCGACATTGCCGAAGTCCAGGCCTGGGCCGAGCGCGCCGAGGCGGACGCGGCGGAGCGGCCCCTGCACGCCGGCTACGACCCGGCCGACGTGCTGGCGATCAAATTCACCTCGGGCAGCACCGGCGCGCCCAAGGGCCTGGAAGCCACCGTCGCCAGCGTCAACAGTTCCATCAATGAAGTGCAGGCGATGTTCGGGCATGGGGACGGCGACAATCTGCTGGTGTTCCTGCGGCTGGCCTTGCTGCAGCAACGCTACTGGATTTATTCGGCGCTGGCGTTTGGACACGACCTCACGCTTTCCGACCTGGATCAGGCGCTGGACATGGCCAAGGCCTGCCAGCCCACCGTCGTCATGGGCGTGCCGGGCTTTTACGAAGCCTTGAGCGCCAGCCTGTCGCAGCGGCACGGGGACGCCGACCCCGCCGCCCGCGGCGCGCAGATACAGGCCGCCCTCGGCGGGCGCGTCCGTTATCTGTGGACCGGCTCCGCCCCGGCCAGCCGGACGGTGCTGGAATTCTTCAACCATGCCGGCGTGCCGCTGTACGAGGGATACGGCAGCAACGAGGCCTGCATCGTCGCCAAGAACCATCCCGGCGCCTTCCGCCTGGGCAGCGTGGGCAAGGTGCTGCCCAACAAGTCCATCCGTTTCGACCAGGACGGCGTCTTGATCGTGGCCAGCCGCCATCCGGTCAACTGCCGCTATACCTGGTGCGATCCCGGCGTCAGCGAAAAAAGCTTCCTGCCCAGCGCCGAGGTCAAGACCTGGGATCTGGGCCATGTGGACGAGGACGGTTTCCTGTACATCCACGGCCGCGTGGACGACGTCTTGACCATGGCCAGCGGCCGCAACGTGCTGGCGAGGCCGCTGGAGGAGGGCTTGCGCCGGCATCCGGACGTGCACGAATGCGTGTTGTACGGCACCGGCAAGCCCTTCATTACGGCCATCCTGTCCCCGGCCTTGGCCGGGGCGGACGCCGAGGCTTTGCGCCGGCATATCCGGGCGCTGAACGAGGATGTTTTCCAGGAGGCGCGCATCCTGGCGGCGCTCATCGTCGACGAGCCGTTTTCCATCGAGAACGGCCTGCTGACTTCTCAATTCAAGCCCAAGCGCAAAATGATTCATCAGCGCTATATGGCGCAGCTGGACGACATCTATGCGCGCCACGCGCGGACGCCGGAAGCGTTTTCGGCGGACGCGGCGTATGTGCGGGATGGCCGGGCGCCGCAGCCCTCTTTCTGATACGCGGCCCGCTTAAACCTATGCAAGGAGCGATACATGACTTGGCGTAATTTGAAGGACCTCACCCTGGAAAACGAACGCGTGCGCTTGCGCCGGATTCAGATCGGCGATTACGCGGCGTTCGAGCGCATCGTGTTCGAGCCCGCCATCTGGGAGTACTTCGTCGCCCGCATCCAGACGCCGGACGATCTGGGCCGCTTCGTCGAGCAGGCGATACAGGACACGCTCAACGGCAGCCGCATCGTGTTCGCCATCATCGACCGCCAAACGGACCGCATCGTCGGCAGCACCGCTTACGGCAATCTCGCCGAGGGCGAGCGCCGCCTGGAGATAGGCTGGTCCTGGCTGTGCCGGGACGCGCGGCGCACCGGCATCAACCGCGCGGTCAAGTTCGAACTGCTCAAGCACGCGTTCGAAGCGCTGGAATGCGAGCGCGTGGAGTTCAAGACCGATGTGCTGAACGCCGGCGCGCGCGCGGGCCTGGCCGGCATCGGCGCGACGGAGGAAGGCGTGCTGCGCAGCTTCAACTTCATGCCCGGCGGCCGTCGCCGCGATGTGATCTATTACAGCGTGCTGCGCCAGGAATGGGAGCGGGTCCGCGCCGAACGCTTCCCGGCGCTGGCCGCCGCGGCAAGCCGTTGAGCGGCCGGGCCGGCATCAAGATGGACGCCCCCGACATGTCCGCGAGCCCGCAGATGAAAACCGAAGACTTCGTCTTTAGCGCCGGCGAGCACTGGCTGGCCGCCACCCGCGTGCAGCCGGACGCCGGCGCGGCAAGCAGCGTCCTCACCCTGCACGGGCTGGGCCAGACCGCGAACCGGCACACCATACGCTATGTGCTGGACCACCTGGCCGGGCACGGCCTGGGCTCGGTGTGCTTTGAATTCTCCGGCAACGGCGACAGCAGCGGGGCGCTGGAAGAGGCCTGCCTGCGGCGTCGTTACGAGGAAACGCTGGCCGCCGCGGAACACCTGGACAAGCGCGAGCCGCTGACCCTGATCGGCACCAGCATGGGCGGCCATCTCGCCGCCTGGGTCGCGCCGGTGCTGAAGCCCGCCTGCCTGGTGCTGTTCTGCCCGGCAAGCTATCCGGCCGACGCCGCCGAAGCCCGTTTCGACGGCGGCCTGGCCCGTCCCGGCCCCTATCCGGACTCCCCGGCCTATGCCGGCCTGCGCGAATTCAGCGGCGACTTGCTGATCATCGGCGCCGGCAAGGACGCGGTGGTGCCGGCCGAGACGCTGGACGGCTATCTGGCCGCGGCCATGAACGCCCGCAGCAAGCATATTGTCTGGCTGGACGACTGCGAGCATTTCATCCATCGCTGGCTGCCGCATCAGGACGCTTTGCGGCCGCAAGTGCTGACGACGATAAGGGACACCATTCTGCGGGCGCGCGCCCGCCAATAAGACCCACTAACAAAACCCCTGATCCCGCGTTGCGCCGCCTTGTCGTACGACTTGTACTGCCCGCGTCGGCGCGCCTTGGCTCAGGTTCTCTGCGAGGTTTTGTTAGCGGCTCTAAGTCTATTGGAGGAATCCATGCAACACGCTCCCGTTCTGATCGAAGCGAATATCCTGAAGCGGCGCGATGTCGCCAGCCTGGAGATCGTTGAAAACGCGTTCTCCAGCGGCCCCGTCGCCGAGGCCCTGCGCCGGGCGCCGGGCATCGAGCGCCGCCGGGGCTTGAGCAAGGAGGCGTTCGACCGCGAATACCGCCACCAGCAGCGGCCGGTGATTCTGGAAGGCTACGCCGCCGACTGGCCGGCGGTGCGCCATTGGAGTTTCGAGCATCTGGCCAAGCGCTGCGGCGCGACGCCGGTGGTGGTCAACAGCTATAGCAGCCAGCGTTCCGCCCAGGCCAGCTTCGCCGAGTTCGTCGACATGCTGATGCGCAACGAGGGGCCGGAGGCGACGCCCATCTATCTGCAGGAATGGTATTACCAGGCCTCCTGCCCCGAGCTGGCCGCGGACATGCCGGAACTGGACATCGCCCAATACGATTTCCGCCGCGATCTGTACGGCGAGGTGATTTCCACCAATCACCAGCTCTGGCTGGGCCAGCGCGGCGGCGTCACCCGGCTGCATCAGGACTCCTACACCATCGACGTCATGCATGTGCAGCTGGTGGGGGAAAAACACTGGACCGTCTTGGGGCCGCAGGCGATGTTGCCGGAAACGGAGACGGGGGGCGCCGATCTGCAAGCGCTGGCCGACGATCCCGCCGCCCAGCTGATGCAATGCACGTTGAAGCCCGGCGACGTGCTCTATCTGCCGGCGCTGTGGTTCCACCGCATCAAATTGCTGAGCAACTCCATCGGCCTGGGCCGGAAGTGCCTGGACCAGGCCAATCTGCAGACCCATATCCGGCAACGGATGGCGGAGCTGCTGGCGCTCGCCCTCAATCCGGAAGAGGTCAAGCTCACCCATCCCGAATTGTTCAATGTGGTGATGATGCGCAACCGGGTCTGGGCCAAGCGCATGGGCATCGATTTGTCGAAACTGCGCCCATGATCCGGCTTTCGCCCCGCGGTGCGGGACACCTCATCAGGAGAAAATAAATGAAGCAAGCGCATGTATTGGTTGTCGGGGGATTGAACCACACGCTGGACAGGCTGGAGCAATTGGGCGCCCGCTATTCGATGATGCAGATCCCGGAGCGCGTCAATGAGCGTCAGTACGGCGCGGCGGTGCGCTACGCGGTGATGGATTACGAAGACATGGAGGAGGTCTTGCTGCTGGCGCGCGCCTGGCACGCCAAGGACCCGTTCGACGCGGTGGTGTCCTTCACCGAATACGGCCTGCATCCGGCGTCGCAATGCGCGATCGAGCTCGGCGTCGCCGGCGACAATCTGGAAGCGGTGCTGAACACGCGCGACAAGATCAAGATGCGGGAGCTGCTGGGCCGCCACGGCCTGAGCCCGGTGCGATACCAGGTCTGTCAAAGCCTGGACGACGCGAGAAGCTTTTTCCGCTCGCTCAACGGCGAGGCCATGGTGCTGAAGCCGTATGCCGGCGGTCTGAGCGAGGGCGTGTTCTTCGTGGATGAGGACGCGCATCTGGAGGCGCGCTGGAACGGCTCCCGCGCGGTGATGGATGGGCCGCTTCTGGCGGAGGAGTTCCTGCACGGCCCGGAGTACAGCGTGGAATCGCTGTCCATCAACGGCCGGCATGAGATCGCGATGATCACCGAGAAAGAGGTCACGGCGCTGCCGCGCTTCATCGAGCTGGGCCACCAGGTGCCGGCGCGGCTGGACGAGGCGCAGCAGGCGGCGGTCAAGGCCTTGGTCAGCCGTTTTCTGGACGTCATCGGCCAGAAAACCGGGCCCGCGCACACCGAGATCCGCCTGACGCCGTCCGGGCCCAGGATCATCGAATCGCAAACCCGGATAGGCGGCGATCAAATCTGGGAAATGTGCGAGCTGGTCAGCGGCGTCAACCTCACCGGCGAGACCATCGCGGCGCTCACCGATCTGCCGCGGCCTGAACGCAAGCCGGCGGCCAAGGCCGCCGCCATCCGCTTCTTCTCCTACGAAAACGCCCGCATTCTGGACGTGAGCGGCGTCGAGCAGGCGAAAAGCGCCCAGGGCGTGGTCCGGGTGGAGTGCCAGCTGCACGCCGGCCTGCGCTGCGAGACGCTTAAATCGTCCAATTCGCGCCAGGGCTACGCGCTGTGCGTGGGCGACACGATAGAGCGGGCCGTCGCCAACGCGGAGGCCGCGCGCGACGCGGTGCGGGTGGAGTGGGAAGCGCTGAGCGCGGAGCAGGGCGGACTTTGAACCGTTTCTTGGATCAACTCGAATAAGAGCCGCTAACAACACCTCGCAGAGAACCTGAGCCAAGGCGCGCCGACGCAGGCAGTACAAGTCGTACGACAAGGAGGCGCAACGCAGGATCAGGGGTTTTGTTAGCGGGTCTAAAGACAGGCAAGTATGAACTCACATCCGGTCCGGCGCAGCGTGTTGTACATCACCGCGCATTACATCATGACCTATCTCGGCTACTACGGCCTGGTCTCCACCCTGGTGGTCACGCTCAACAAGGCCGGGTTCAGCGCCGAACGGATCGCCATGCTGGTCATCCTGTTCACCTTGACGACCAAGGCGGCGAAGATACCGCTGGCGCCGTGGCTGGACCGGATGGCGGCGACGAAGTCCGTGCTGATAGGCTGCGTCATGGCCGCGGTCGGCTTCTTGCTATTGTATTCGGCCAAGGATTTTTATTTGACCGCCTGTGCGCTGGCCCTGTCCGGCACCGGCATTTCCATCAACGCGCTGGCGAGCAAGCAGCTGGCCGCGGCGACCAGCGATATGATGGACAACCGCGCCAAGCTGTTCTCCATCACCTATATCGGCATCAATATCGCGGCGGCGGCGGCGGCGCCGCTGGCTCTGTACCTGGCGGCCAAGGGGCAGTACCAGCTGGTGTTGATCGGCATCGCCGTCTCCTACTGCGTGGCCGGGGTGGTGACCTTCCTGAACTTCGGCAAGCTGGGCATGAAGCGCCCCGGTGGCGGCGCGCCGTCGTTTCTGGCTTATTGGAAGCTGCTCTACGTGCCCGGCATTCCCCCCTTCCTGCTGATCAATTTCTTTTGCTGGCTGCTGTACGGCCAGCTGTTCAACGTGCTCGCGCTCTATGTCTCGGAAACGCTGGCCCAGCCGGGCAAGCTGGGCTGGCTGTACACCCTGAACGCCTTGCTGGTGATCGGGCTTCAGCTCTTGGTCACCCATCTGGCCCACCGCTGGAGCGGCGGCAAGCCGCTGGGCATTGTCCGTTCCTCCTACGCCACCTTCGCGCTGGCCTTCATCATGCCCTTCATGCTTCCGGGCTATACCGGCGCGCTGGCCTTCGTGCTGCTGTTCACCTTCGCCGAGATGATGTTCGCGCCCAGCATGGACGTGCTGCTGCTGTCCTTGATCGGCAAGGAGAGCCGGGCGGTCGCTTACAGCGTGCTGTCCATCAGCACCGCGCTGGGGGAGTCGCTGGGCGGAGGCATGGGCGTCGCGGTTTACCGCTGGATGGCGGATTACGGCCATGCCGGCCAATTCTGGCTGGCGCTCGCCGGCTTGTCGCTGCTGTGCATCGCCGTCGCCTATGTGTTGCAGGAGTCGAGCGCCGGCTTGCGCGCGCAGGCGGCGGGCGCGGTTTAGCGAAGCGGAGCAGAGCGTAAACCGCTGCTTAGAAGCTGCTCAAAGTCTTGCGAGCTAGAGCGAGACAAGGCGAAAACGGCTGAAGAAGCGGAATGTACATGTGGTACATGAGCATTCTGAAGTCGTTTTCAACGCCGTATCGCTGAAGCGCAGCAGACTTTGAATAGGTTCTCAGTGGCGGATCTGGGTGCTGCCGGCCTCGGCCAGCGCCTCCAGCAATAGGGCGGTGCTGGCGCCGGGCAGGCTGAACGGGTCCAGGCGCGCCTGGGCGGAATAGCGCAGCAGCAGCGAGGCGTTGAGTTTTTCCATCATCACCTCCGCCATGCTCCAGTTGGCGAAGCGGCGTTGCTCCATTTCCTGGTAGTCCAGCAGCGTCAGACATTGATGGCGCGGATCATGGGCCAGTTTCTGGTACAGCAGATTGACCTCGGCGCGGCCGCCTTCCAGCGATTGCACGAATACGTCCTTGCTGTAGCACAGCACCCCGGTGATGCCCTGGGCCGGATTGTATTTGCGCGCGGCGATCATGATGTCGTCCACCAGATCGCTGTCTATGGATTTGTGCGCGCGGCTGCAGTAGGTCAGGCGTACCAGCATGATGTGCCCCTTGGATGCGAAGAAGCCGCGCCAGACCGGCGCGGCCTCGTTTCATCTTAGTCGCTGCGCGCCGTCTTGCCGCTGACCTTAAAACCTGTTCAAGACCTTGTCCCGAGCTTGCCCGAGAGACGATGAACGAGCTCTTTATTTATGCATCAGGGACAGGAATTCGCGGCGCAGATTGGCGTCGCTGAGGAAGGAGCCGCGCATCACGCTATTGGTCATCTTGCTATTGCTGTCCTTGACCCCGCGCCAGTGCATGCAGAAGTGGTCGGCCTCCATCACGATGGCCAGGCCGTCCGGCTGCAGCTTCTTCATCAGCAGGTCCGCGATCTGGGACACCGCCTCTTCCTGGATTTGCGGCCGGGTCATCACCCAGTCTATCAGCCGCGCGTACTTGGACAGGCCGATCAGATTGGAATGTTCATTGGGCATCACCCCCACCCAGACGCGGCCGATGATGGGGCACAGATGGTGGGAGCAGGCGCTGCGCACCGTGATCGGACCCACGATCATCAACTCGTTGAGCTTTTCCACATTGGGGAACTCGGTGCTGGCCGGCATCTGCACATAGCGGCCGCGGAAGACTTCCTTGATGAACATCTTGGCCACGCGCTTGGCGGTGTCCTGGGTGTTGTGGTCGTGCTCGGTGTCGATGACCAGGCTTTCCAGCACGGCTTTCAGTTTCTCCTGAACCTCGGATTGCAGCAGGTCCAACTCGCCGTCTTCGATGTGGGCGGCGATATTGTCGTTGGCGTGGAAACGGACGCCGGCTTGCTGCAGGCGGCTGCGGATGCGTTGTGAGACCGGCAGATGGTCAACGGTATTGGTCTTGTTCATTGTGTTGGCAGTCTCGGATGCTTATTTATCATTTTGGCGCCGCCATGGCCGGCGGCTCTATCCATTGCGCATGACTTGGGGCAGGGCAGGCGGTGGGCGCCTCCCTGAAAGGCGGCGTGCTTGGAGCCTGGCCGATGCGACAGGAACGCTCCATGTTAGCACAAGCAAACGAAGCGCATCCGCAGCCGATACGCCTAGTAGAAACCCTTAGCCCGTCAGGGCTTGACGCGGGAAGCCCTTAATTTGGCGGGCATGCAAAGTCAATGCCGGCGGCTGGCCATACAGGATATTGCTGTCCTTTTGGACGGGGTTGGGCGCGTGGCGGCGCATCTCGCCGCGCCGGCTCAAGCCTTGTTGGCCGGAAGCGGGCGCGCGGCGCGGCGCAGCGTCCGTCCGCATTGGCGTTTTCGACACAGAAATTATCCGGATTGAATTTTCCTCCGCCTGGATTACCACTCACATAAGAACGAAAACTTATGGAGAGAGGCGGGACGGAATGAATAGCCAACAGCAAAACAGCCGGCAGCGCTGGGCCCGGGACTATGTGTTCGACGCATTGAGCCAATTGGGCATCCATCGCATTTTCGGCGTGCCCGGCACCAATGAGATTCCCATCATCGACGGCACGTCCTACCCGGAAAACCAGGTGGAGTACATCGAGTGCCTGCACGAGAACATCGCCATGGGCGCGGCCATGGGCTCGGCGCGGATGACGGGCAAGCCCGGCGTGGTGGTGGTGCACGTCACCCCGGGCATCGCCCACGGCATCGGCAATCTGTTCAACGCCTGGCGCTCGCAGGCGCCGCTGGTGATTCTGTGTTGCCAGCAGCAGAACGAGCTGGTCACGCAGGAGCCGCTGCTGGCCTCCAATCTGGTGGACCTGGCGCGGCAATACACCAAGTGGGCGCATGAGGTGCGCACCGAGCAAGAATTGCCGATGGTGTTGCAGCGCGCCTTCAAGGAAGCGATGGCGCCGCCCAACGGGCCGGTGTTCGTCGCCATTCCCTGGGAGTTCACCATGCGGCGCATCGGCGACGGCGACCGCCTGCCGGGCATTACCCGGATCTCCCCGCATTTCATCGCCGACGCCGACGCCATCCGTCAGGCGGCCGTCATGCTGCGCGAGGCGGTCAACCCATTGATCGTGGTGGGCGACGCCGCCGGCTACGCCGAGGCCTGGCCGGAATTGCAGGCGCTGGCGGAGTTGATCGGCGCGCCGGTGTCGCTGCAAACCTTCAGCAGCCTGGCCAACTTCCCCAATGGGGATTACCACTGGCAGGGCGAACTGCCCGGCGGGCAAAAAGATCTGCAGCAAGTGTTCGCCGGCCACGACGTCGCCTTTTTATGCGGCTTCAGCAACCAGGCTCAGGTCACGGTGTTCAAGTACAGCGACGGCCCCTTGATCCCGCCCTCGGTGCGCCAGGTGTATCTGAGCAACAACAGCTGGGACATCGGCAAGAACTACTACGGCGAATGCGCGCTGTTCGGCGACATCAAGGCCACCTTGCCGCTGCTGAACCGGGAGATCGGCGAGCAGCCGTCGGCGGCCGCGCGGCAGCGCAATGAGCTGTTGCGGCAAAAAGCCGAAGCGCGGCGCTTGCAATGGGACGTCTATCTGCGCGAGGCGATGCAACAGCAGGAAATCTGGGCGGTGGTGATCGCCGACGCGCTGCGTCTGGAAATCAGCGAACGCCGGCTGGAAAAGCAGTTCGTCTACGTGCACGAAGCGGTGTCGGACCCGGCGCCGTTCCAGTACCTGCTGCCCTTCACCGAAGTGGCCGCGGCGCCCATCAGCTACTACTGCGTCGGCGGCGGCTCCTTGGGCTGGTCCATGCCCGCCACCCTGGGCATCAAGCTGGAAGCGCAAGGCTGCCAGGGCATAGACACCCGTTTCGTGGTGGCGGCCACCGGCGACGGCTCCTCCTTGTTCTATCCGCAAACCTGGTGGACCGCTCAGCATCGCCAGCTGGGGGTGCTCTACATCATCACCAACAACCACGAATACCACACCCTGCAAATGGGGCTGCAACAAGTGGAGGCGATGTACGGCGACGCGCCGGGCTACGGCTGGCAGGCGCGCACCCAGGACCCGGAATACCTGCGCATCCACCGGCCCAAACCGGATTTCGTCGCCTTGGCCCAGGCTTTCGGCGGCATGGAGGGCGAGGTGGTGGTCCATCCCGAGGCGGTGCGCGCGGCGGTGCGGCGCGGGCTGGACCACGCGCTGGCCGGCCGCGCCTATGTGCTGGACATGCAGACCGTGGGCCTGGATCAGCCGCCGCCCACGCCGCAGCAGGCCAACGCCCGCTACCGCCATCAGCCGAGGCTGGATTGCGTCCATGTCCCGGACGGGGACGGCCAGCGCAATACGGACAACGGCCAGCCGGCCAATGTGCCGGTGATTTTCTGATCCCGGCTCCACATAGCGAGGACGAGCAAACATGGCTAGCGAAAACATAGACATCGCCATTGTCGGCGGCGGCGTGTCCGGCGTGTACAGCGCCTGGCGGCTGCAACAACACTATCCCCAGAGCAAGATCGCGGTGTTCGAGGCCAGCGATCACATCGGCGGACGTCTGCTGTCGGTGCGGCCGCCGGACATTCCGGACATGGTGGCGGAACTGGGCGGCATGCGCATCCTGCCGGAAGTGCAGCCGCTGATTTACGACCTGATTCAGGAATTGAATACGCTGTTGCCGGCGCCGGAACAGATCGAGCTTTACCGCTTTCCGGTGGACGAGCCGCAAAACATCGCCTATCTGCGCGGCGTCTATCTGCGGCTGCAAGACTTCACCACCCAGCCGGACAAAGTGCCGTACCGGCTCAACTTCCTGGACCGCGGCCAGACCGGCGGCGCCGTCATCATCGACGCCATCGAGCAGATCGTGCCCGGCATCACCAATAAATCGCTGACCGAGGAAGAGCGCCGGCAGATGGCGCAGAACGCCAGCTTAGGCGGCGTGCCGCTATACCAGCAAGGCTTCTGGAACGTGCTGTTCCGCGTGATCACCGGCGAAGCCTATCAATACGCCGAAGACACCGGCGGCTACGACACCACCTTGTGCAACTGGAACGCCGCCGACGCCATTCCCTGGTTTCTGTCGGACTTCGGCGTATCGGCCCAGTACATGGGCTTTTGCAACGGCTTTCAGCAAGTGCCGCTGGTGCTGGCGCAATTGTTCGAACAGGCCGGCGGCGAAGTGCGGCTGGAGGCCCCGGTCAGCGGCGTGACGCGCAGCGAGTCGGGCTTCCAGTTCCAGGCCCAGGGCCGGACGATATCCGCCAAAACGCTGATTCTGGCGATGCCGCGCCGCGCGCTGGAGCTCTTGTCCGCCACCAGCCCCTGGCTGCAGGAGGCCGCGCGCTTCCAGCAACTGGCCGCCAGCGTCACCCCGCGGCCGCTGTTCAAACTGTTCACCACCTACAACAGCCCCTGGTGGCTGAATACGGGTTACAGCACGGCCGACGGCGACTACGTGCCGGTCAAGTCCGGCCGTTCCGTCACCGATTTGCCGGTGCGCCAGACCTATTACTGGCCGCGCAGCAACGGCCTGCCCGCCTTGCACGGCCACGCCATGTTGCTGGCCAGCTACGACGACGGCGACAACACCGGCTTTTGGGACGGTCTGCGCGGCCGCCGTCACAGCGCCTGGAAGAAGGGGCTGGAGGTGGCCGAGCTGGCCGATCCCTTCATCGGCGCGGACGACCAGGTGCGCGCCAAGGAGCTGAGCTGGCACCGCTACAAGGCTCCGCGGATGATGACCGAGGAAGTCACCCGCCAACTGACGGTGATGCACAGCCTGTCCTACACGCCCAAAGTGCGCAACGCCGCCTTCCGCGACTGGGGCGACGACCCGTACGGCGGCGGCTGGAACAGCTGGAACATCGGGGTGAAAAGCTGGGAAGTGAAACGGCAGATCATCCAGCCGCTGGACGGCCAGCCGCTATACGTGTGCGGCGAGGCCTATTCCGACGCCCAGGGCTGGGTGGAGGGGGCTTTGCAGACCGCGGACATGATGTTGGCCAAGCTGGTCTGAGAACCTGTTTTTGGCCTGCCGCGCGCCGGCGGGACCATCAGACGGGAGGCGGAAGCGTTTCCGGGAGCGGGACAGGCAGGCCTGTCCCGCTTGGCGCGCGGCCCGGCGCGCGCTACCATGACGGTTTTCCGCCGCGCCGGCCCCTTGCGCGGCCCCATTCTTTCCCGAGGTCTTCGTCCGATGCGCCATTGATGCCGCCGTCCTCCTGGACGGCCACGTTCTCCGCCCCCTGCGCGCAGGGGAATGTTCGGCATCCTTTGGAAAGCTTCATGACGCCTATCCATCTCACTTTGGACGACGTGTCCTATCAACTGCCCGACGGCAGGATTCTGTTCAGTCATCTCAATATGGCGTTTCACGCCCAGCGCATCGGCCTGGTGGGCCGCAACGGCGTGGGCAAGACCGTGCTGGCGCGTTTGTTGGCCGGAGAACTGCGGCCCAGCGCCGGCCGCTGTCTGCGCGGCGGCACGACGCATTATCTGGCGCAGCGGGCCGGTGCGCCCCGGGGCGACACCGCCGCCGGCCTTGCCGGCTTGCAAGGCGCGCTGGACGCGCTGGCGCGCATCGAGGCCGGCAGCGTCGACGCGCGGGATTTCGAACGGCTGGCCGAGCGCTGGGATCTGCGCCAACGCTTGGAGCGGGAATGGCGGCGTTTCGGCCTGGGTCATCTGCGCCCGGAAACGCCGGCCGACGCGCTCAGCGGCGGCGAAGCCGCGCGGGCGGCGCTGTGCGGGGCCATGTTGTCCGACGCCGACTTCCTGATCCTGGACGAACCCAGCAATCATCTGGATCGGGGCCAGCGGCAAGCGCTGATCGAACAACTGTCCCTCTGGCCGCGCGGCCTGCTGGTGATCAGCCACGACCGCCGCTTGCTGGCCGGCATGGAGCGCATCGTTGAACTGTCGCCGCAGGGCCTGGCCGGCTACGGCGGCGCTTACGATTTTTACGCCGAACACAAGGAGCGGGAACAGGCGAGGGCGCTGCAAACGCTGGAGCAGCGCAAACAGGAGCGCTTGCGCGGCCAGCGGGCGCTGCGCGAACAGCAGGAGCGGCAAGAGCGGCGGCAGGCCCGCGGCGAACGGCGCGGCCGCGAGGCCAACCAGGCCCGCATCCTGTTGGACCGACAGCAGCAGCGCAGCGAGGACAGCGCCGGCAAGCTGCGGCGGCAACAGGCCGCGGCGCGGGAAGCGCTGGACCAGGCGGTGCGCGAGGCCGCCCGGCGGGCGGAGGACGACGCGGCGGTCGTCGTGCACGCCTTGCCGCAGGGGCCGGCGCTGCCGCGCGTCGCCGTCGCGCTGGACGAGGTGGCGCTGCCGTTCGCGCCCGAGGCCACGCGCCGGATTCACCTCAGCCTGGGCGGCGGGCGCCGCATCGGCGTCGTCGGCGCCAACGGCTGCGGCAAGTCCACCTTGCTCAAGGTGTTGGCCGGACGATTGCGCCCGCTCGCCGGACAGGCGCGGGCGCCGGCCGCCTGCGCCTATCTGGCTCAGGATCTGGACGGACTGGACCCCGGGCGCGGCGCGATCGAGCAATTGCTGGCGGCCAATCCCGCGGCGGGGGAAAGCCGGCTGCGCATGTTGCTGGCCCAATTGGGCCTGGACGCCGAGCGGGCGACCCGGCCCTGCGGCCGGCTCAGCGGCGGGGAACGGCTGAAGGCGGCGCTGGCCTGCGCGCTCTACGCCGATCCGCCGCCGACGCTGCTGCTGCTGGACGAGCCCAGCAATCATCTGGATCTGCCGTCGCTGCAAGCGTTGGAGGCGATGTTGCGCGCTTACCGCGGCGGCCTGCTGGTGGTGTCGCACGACGACGCTTTTCTGGACGCGCTGGATCTGGACGGCTGGCTGACGGCGGACGAGGACGGCTGGCGGCTGCTGGACGGAAGGGAGCGGCCGGAGCGCGCCATCGATAAAAGTTCGTTTTAGGTAATTTAACGTACAGATATACTAAAAACGCATGAATATAGTTAAAGCGCTGACGAAAACCGTCGGCGCTTTTTCATTCCAGTGACACGCAGGCCGGCTGGATGACGAGGCGGATGGGCGAGGCATTTGGGTGGGTGCGGAGATTCCCCTGGGGCGCGGCGGCCGCTTTGCGGCTCAGCGGCAATAGCCCTTTGCCGGCAAGAAGCCGATTGGGAGCGCGGACCGCATAGTGCCTCCAGTCGCAGCACGCGCCGCCGCTTTCCGCTCCATCCAGACGAGGGCGCCGCCAAGCAGGCCTCGGTCACAGAGCTCAAGCCAGGAGGACACCATGGCCCAACCGGAAGTGAACAAACTGCTGATGCGCGCGGTGAGCGATAACGATTTCCGCGTCAAGTTCTTGTCGGACCCCATCGCCGCGGCGAAGGACGCCGGCGCCAACAGCGCAACGGTCGCCGAATTGAAAAAGATCGACGTCGCGCGCTTGCGCGCCCAGTTCGACCACCTGACCCGGGTGTCCGGCGATTTGCTGGCCGGCTCGGTGGTGGCGGCCGGGCATAGCCGCGACTGGAGCGACCGCAGCAATATCCACGACAACGACGGCCATATCCACGACAAGGCGGCCAGCGTGTTTTCCCCGGGCGATCTGGTCACCAATCCGGCGGTGTCCACCACGCTGAACCCGGCGGCGGTGCGCGACGCGCTCAAGGACCCGCTGGTGCTCAAGGAAATTGAAAACAACCCCCAGATCAAGGCGGCCTTGAAACGCGGCGTCAAATAGCCCGCGCGGCGGAGCGGACCCCGGCGCGGCCAGCCGCGTCGGGACGGATTTCCTGGCGGCCCGCTTGCGGGCCTCTTCGTGGGGCGACGGCGATGATCATCCGGCTGACGGCTTCCTGCAACAATAAGTGCTTCTTCTGCATCGTGGACGACGAGATCGCCCAGCGCGCCTTCCGGCCGCTGGCGGAGATCGTGGCCGAGCTGGACCAGGCGGCGCCGGACGAGGAGGTGGACATCTTCGGCGGCGAGCCCACCATAGACCCGGTGTTCTGGGAGGTGCTGCGCGAGGCCTTGAAAACCGGCCGCCGCGTCAGCCTGGCCTCCAATGTACGGCTGTTCTCCCACCGTCCGTCGGCGGAGCGGCTGGCGGCCATGGCCGACGGCCGGCTGGAGGTGCGCACCAGCCTGATGGGCCACAGCGCGGAATTGCACGACAAGCTCAACGGCGTGCGGGAGGGCGCGTTCCGGCAAACCCTGCAAGGCATCCGCCGCCTCAGCGAACTGGGCTTCGACATCCAGACCAATATCGTGATCCTGGCGGAAAACGTGGAACACCTGCTCGCCACCGGCGTGACCGCGGTGGAGGCCGGCTCGTCGCGCCTCAAGTTCAGCGGCACCGTGCGCACCGGCAAATTCATCGACTCCATCGCCGATCCGGCGCTGGTGCGCGAACGGCTGCGCACCATCGTGCCGCTGTTCCGCGCGCTGGGCGTGCCGGTGACGCTGGAGAAACTGGCGCCCTGTCTGATACCGGATTTCCTCGATCTCTTGATCCGGGATTCCGATCCGGCGGTGGACACCCATCCCTGGTACGAGAAAACCCGCGCCTGCCGCGCCTGCCGGCTGGCCGACGCCTGTCCGGGCGCCGAGCGCGGCGCGCTGATCCGCCACGGCCGGGACTGGGTGCGGCCCCTGGCCGAGATCCCGGCGGAATTGATAGACGAAGTGCGCGTCGCCGCGCTGGAGCGTTATCAGCCGCGGCGCGACAAGCCCTTCTTGCGCGTGCTGTTCGATCACCAGGACCTGTCCTCGCTGGGCGTCATCGCCAGTTTCTCGCGCCAGCATCCGCAACTTTATCTGATCGCCTGAACCCGCCACCCGTTTGCGAGGCCCGCCATGAACCACGTCGTCACCCCGATCCGCCCGATTGAAGCGCGCGCGCCGCGCGCCGCGCCCGCCCAGCCGGACCGGGCCGGCATGGAGGACATCTTCGCCGACTTCCGGCTGCGCGACCGCTGGAAGCCCAATTACCGCGCCCGGGACGTGGGCGACGGCGTGTTCCTGTCCAGCGACCAGGGCAGCTGGGCGCTGTTGAGCCGGGAGGAGTACCGCGCGCTGCGCAGCATCGCCCTGCCCGCGGCGCTGCACGATCTGCTGGAAGAGCGCGGCCTGATCCTCACCGCGCGCAACGCCGGCAGCGTGATGCGGGCCTATGAAGACTGGTCCGCCAATTATTTTCCCGGCACCGCCTTGCACATCATCGGCATGACGCGGCGCTGCAATCTGCGCTGCGCCTACTGCCACGCCGCCGTGGTGCGCGACAGCTCGGACCCGGCCCGCTACGACCTGGACGAAGCCACCGCCCGCGCCATCGTCGACTTCGCCTACCAATCGCCGTCCTCGCGCATCCATTTCGAATTCCAGGGCGGCGAAGCCACGCTCAACTTCGGCGCGGTGCGCTATCTGCACGCCTACGCGATGATCAAGAATCTGGCGCACAAACGCGCCTTGTCCTTCTCCATCGTCAGCAACGGCGTGGAACTGCCGGACGAGGTGCTGGACTATCTGGCGGCCAGCCGCATCAACATCACCACCTCCATCGAGTTCGACGCCGCCGAACACCCGTCGCTGCGCGTGGATTGGGAAGGCCGCGGCCATTGGGACGATATCCGCCGCAACCGCGCCCGCATGCGCGAACGCGGCCTGGACGTGCCCTCGCTGATCGTGGTGGGGCGCAACAATCTGCACAAGCTGCGTGAATACGTCGATTTCGCGGTGGCGGAAGGACAGTCCTCCATCTTCTTCTCCCCGGTGCAGAAAATGGGTTTCGCCAAGGGGAAGTGGGACAGCGTGGGCATGGGGATGGACGAGTTCTTCGACGCCTGGCGCGACGCGCTGGACTACATCTTTTCGCTGTGGGACCAGGGCATCCTGCTGGAAGAACGCTATTTTTCGCTGGCGCTGGAAAAGCTGTTCAACAACCGCGACGTCAAATACGTGGACTTCCGCAACCCCAGCGGCATGGTCTTGGGCAATCTGGCCTACGATCATCTGGGCAATGTCTACGGCTGCGACGAAGGCCGCGGCCACGCCGATTTCCGCATCGGCAATGTGCACACCGACAGCTACGCCGACGCGGTCACCTCCGACAAGGCGCGCCAGCTGGTGTCCTACTCGCTGCGCGAGCACGACGCCTGCCAGGTGTGCGCCTACCGGCCTTATTGCGGCGTGTCCCCCATCGTCAGCAAGGGCGAGACCCACTCGCTGGACCCGCAGCCCTTGACCAGCTCCTGCTGTCAGCGCACCCGGCATCTGTTCGACTTCGTGGTGAAGCTGATGCGCGAACGGCCGCAGCGCATCGACCAGGCGCTGACCATCATCCGGATGAGCACCCAATGAGCGCCCGGGACCGGATCGCCGGCGAACTGCAAGCCGGCGGAGAAGGCGCCCGCATCGCGGTGGAGGCGCTGGCGGTGCTGGCCGGCCTCAAGCCGCTGGCGCGCTTCACCGCCGGCCGCGACAGCGCCGCGCGGCTGTGCGCGCTGCTGGACGCCTGCGGCCTGCGCCACGGCCGATACGTGCCGCCGCCGGACGACTGGGGCTACCGCCACGCCACCGCGGAGGAACGCGCCGCCTTCAGCCGCAACGACGCGCGCGTCTATTACGCGCTGGACGCGGAGGCCCTGGAGCGGGGGCTGGACGCCCAGCGGCGGCAAGACAATGTGGCGCTGGGGCGGGCGCTGGGCTACCCGGCCTGCTGCATCGCCGCCAACGAATACTTCGGCGCCGCGCCGATGACGGATCTGCTGCGGGTGGCGCGCACTCCGGGCGGGCGCGACTGGCGGCTCAATGTCTTCCTGACCGAGATGGAAGTGGGGCGCGGTTCGCCGTATTACCTGATTTCCCACTTTCCCTGCCACTTGGGCTGCCGCGCCAGCGTCGACTACGCCGCGGCGCTGCTGGAGGTCCTGCGCGACGCCGCCCCGGCCTTCGCCGCGCAACTGGAGCGCCTGCTGCCGCTGCCGCTGCTGCTGCGCGACGAGGAAGAGCCGCCGGAGGCGCGGCGTTACGGCAATTTCGGCGCCCAGCTCTACGGCGGCGCCGTGGGCGACGCGGTGTTTTATCAGGGCTGGCGGCCGCTGCGTTCCAGCGACCGTCTGCCGGAGGCCCGGCTGGATCAGGGCGATTGCATTGCATGGCAGGAGGAGGACTTATGCGTGCTCAGCGCGCGGAACGGGCGCGAAGTGGCGAGACTGCCCACGGAACGCTGGCATCTGGTGGCGTTTCAATAAGGGCGTCCGCCTCGCCTGAACGCTTGCGCGCCGCCTTGCCGCAGCTGACCCAGGCGGCGCGGGTGGACCTGGCGCTGACCCTGGCCGGCGCCAAGCCGCTGGCGCGGGTGTCCTGCGCCTACCGCGAGGCGGAGTCGGTGATCGGCGCGCTGCGGCGGCTGGGCTTGCACGCCCGGCGCTGGGAGCGGGCCTTGCGGCCGGCGGTGGCGGACGCCGACGACTACGTGGTGTCCGCCGTGGCCAGCGACGAGACGGCCGCGCCGGACGCGCGCGCCTTCGTCTTCGCCGCCCGCGACGGCGAACTGGCGGAGCTGGCCGCGCGCTTCACCGACAACGACGTCATCGCCGGCCGCCTGCTGGGCTATCCGGATTGCTGCGTGCAAGCCTATCTGGCGCATCGCGACCATCATCACGCCCGCCTGGAGCCGGCTTTCGCCGGCGACGGCGGCGCGCAGCCCTACTGGACCAACACCATGCTGGACGTGTTCGGCTGGCATCTGCTCAGCCACTTCCCCTGCCGCGCCGACTGCGCGGCCAGCCGCGATCAGGCGATGCGGCATTGGGAGGCGCTGTGCCGGCTCGACCCCGGCTTCGGCCTGGCGACGGCGCGCCATCTGCGCAGCCTAGTGCTGCGCCATCCGCGGCTGGGGCTGGTTTACGGCCAGCCGCTGGCGGACGGCGGCTTGCGGCTGCTGGGCGGCTCCGCCGCCTTCCGCGCCGCGCTGGGCGGCGCCGAGCGGGTGAGCCGCCGGCCCGGCGGGCTGGCTGCCGGCGATTTTGCCGTGAGCGGCCTGGAAACCTTCGACTTCACCGCGGGCAGCGACGATGTCCACCCCGTTTGACGATCTCGCCGCCAGCGCCGCCTGCCCGGGCGATCCGGACGGGCTGGCGCTGCTGGAAAGCTGCGCGGCCCGGGCCTGGCGACAAAGCCTGAGCGTTTTCCTAGAGCGTGTCGCGCCGGCCATCGCCTTGCCCGGCGGCGCGGCGCGGGCGCTGCGCGAGCTGGCAGAAGCGGAGCCGGATTTCGAACGGCTATGGCACCCGGCGCTGGGCGCGCTGGCCCAGGCCGAGCGCCAGCCTCGCACCGGCTTTCTGTTGGCCTGCGCCTTGGAAATCGCCTGGCACGCGCACCGGAGCGGGGTCGCCGGCGAATGGCGCGCGCGCTGGAGTCCGTCGCGCACCCTGGCGCTGCCGGATCGGATCGCCGACGTCCGCGCGCTCAGCGTCGTCGCGGACGGGCGGACGCTGACGCTGAAGGCCGCCGGCGCGGACGGTTCGCGGCTGGCGCTGAGCGCCGCGGCGGCGCCATGGGGC
>NZ_JAMZGH010000041.1:0-32602 GCF_024158805.1 Chromobacterium sp. S0633
GTGCCCGCCGCCGGCGCCCAGGCCGACGTCGCGCGCTGGCGCGACGCGCTGGCCGCCCGCCTGCCCGACTACATGGCGCCCGCCGCCTGGGTGGCGCTGGACACGCTGCCGCTGACCCCCAACGGCAAGCTGGACCGCCGCGCCCTGCCGGCGCCGGAGCTGACGCTGGCCGAGCACCGCGAGCCGGTCACCGAAAAAGAAAAACTGCTGGCCGAAGCCTTCGCCCAGACCCTGAGCCTGGAGCGCGTCGGCCTGGACGACAGCTTCTTCAACCTCGGCGGCGATTCGCTGCTGGCCTTGCGGCTGAAGGGCCTGGCGCTCAAAGCCGGCGTCTCCTTCGAACTGGCCAGCCTGTTCGAACACCACAGCGTGGCGCTGCTGGCCGCCCATGCCGAACAGGCGGCCGCCGCCGCCGCGCCGGCCGAACCGTTCTCCCTGCTGGACCCCGCCGACCGCCGGCGGTTGCCGCCGGACGCGGTGGACGCCTACCCGCTCAGCCAATTGCAGCAGGGCATGCTGTTCCACAGCGCCTTCCGCGACGGCTCGACGCTATACCACAACATCGTCGGGCTGGCGGTGTCCCTGCCTTACGACGCCGCCGCGCTGCGCCGCGCGCTGGACGCGCTGTGCCGGCGGCACGAGCTGCTGCGCACCCGCTTCGCGCTGGACGGCTATCTCGAACCCTTGCAACTGATATTGGCCACGGCCGCCATTCCGCTGGCAGAGAGCGATCTCGGACAGCTGCCGCCCGCCGCGCAGCAAGAAACCCTTACGGCCTTCATCGCCGCCTGGTCCAAACAAGCTTTCGATCCCGGGGCCGCGCCGCTGCTGCACGCCCACGCCCACCGGCTGGGCGAACGGCGCTTCCACCTGACGCTGCGCATCCACCACGCCATCCTCGACGGCTGGAGCGACTCCGTCTTCATCGTCGAACTCGCCCAGCTCTACCAGGCCGAGCTGGCCGGCCGGCCCTGCCGGCTGCCCGCGCTGGCCAGCCGCTACCGCGACTACATCGCGCTGGAACGCGAGGCGATGGCCTCGCCGGCCAGCCGGGATTTCTGGCGGGAACAGCTGCGCGGCTACGAAGCCGCCGCCGCACTGCTCGCGCGGGAGGAGAACGCCGCCGCCGCGGCCGACGGCCCGCTGCAGATCCACGCCGACATCGCCATAGACGAGCCGGTTTCGACGGCGCTGACCGCGCTGGCGCGCCGCTTGAACGCGCCGCTGAAATCGGTGCTGCTGGCCGCCCACCTGGCGGCACTGGCCATGCTGACGGGCAAAAGCGGCGCCTGCACCGCGCTGGTCACCAACGGCCGGCCGGAAACCGCGGACGCGGAGCATATGGTGGGCCTGTTCCTGAACTCGGTGCCGCTGCGCATGGAGATCCGGCGCGAACCCTGGACCCGGCTGATAAGCCGCGTGATAGACGCGGAACGGGCGCTGCTGCCGCACCGGCGTTATCCGCTGGCCACCATGCTGCGCGACGCCGGCCTGCGCGATGCCGGCGAGGCCATTTTCAATTACACGCATTTCCAGGCGCTGGAAGCGCTGGCCGACTGGCGCCAGCAGGACAGCGCGATGGACAACAGCTTCGCGCTGCAAATCAATTTCCGCCCCGACGGCGCGCGCATCGTCGGCAGCCTGACCGCCCACCGCGACGCCCACGACGCCGACGCGCTGCGGCGCTACGCTCGCTGCTACGCCGCCGTGCTCGCGCAGCTGGCCGGCGACCCCGACGGCCCGGTGCGCCGTCTGGACCTGCTGGACGAGGACGAGCGCCGCCTGCTGCTGGATGACCAGGCCAGCGCCCGCGACATCGCGCCGCTGCCGCTGTGCGAGCTGTTCGAGCGGCAAGTCCGCCGCGCGCCGGACGCGCCGGCGCTGGACTGCGACGGCGAAACCTTGAGCTACGCCGAGCTCAACCGCCGGGCCAACCGGCTGGGCCGGCGGCTGATCGCCGCGGGCGTCGGCCCTGGTCGGCTGGTGGCGGTCGCGCTGCCCAAATCGGCGGCGCTGCTCGTCGCGCAACTGGCGACGCTGAAAGCCGGCGCCGCCTATCTGCCGCTGGACCTCAACTACCCGGCGGAGCGGCTGGCGCTGATGCTGGACGACGCCCGTCCCGCCCTGGTGCTGAGCGACGCCGGCTCCGCCGCCCGCCTGCCGCAAACCGCCGGGCCGGTGATGGCGCCGGAGGCCGACGATAGCTTCGCGGACGGCGACATCGGCCAGCAAGAAAGGCTGCGCCCGCTGACGGCGGACGATCTGGCCTACGTGATCTACACCTCCGGCTCCACCGGCCGGCCCAAAGGCGTCGCGGTCGGCCACGCCGGACTGGCCAGCCTGGCGCAAGACCTGAAAGAGCGCTGCGCGCTGGACGCGTCCGCGCGCGTGCTGCAATTCTCCTCGCCGGGCTTTGACGCCTCGGTGCTGGAAATGCTGATGGCCTTCGCCGGCGGCGCCTGCCTGGTGCCCGCCAACGCCAGGCAGCTGGACGCCGACAGCCTGCCGGGCACGCTGCGCGCCGCGCGCGTCAGCCACGCGCTGCTGCCGCCGGCGCTGCTGGCCATGCTGGAACCGGCGCCGGATCTGCTGCCCGGCGCGCTGTTGGTCGGCGCCGACGCCTGCCCCGCCGAGGTGGTGGCCAAATGGGCACGCGGCCGCCGGATGATCAACGCCTACGGCCCCACCGAATCCACCATCTGCGCCACCCTGAGCGACCGCCTGACCGACGGCGCGCCGCCCATAGGCCGGCCGGTGCTCAACAGCCAGGTCTATCTGCTGGACGAGGCCTTGCAGCCGGTGCCCGTCGGCGTCGCCGGCGAGCTGTACGTGGCCGGCGCCGGCCTGGCGCGCGGCTATCTTAACCGCCCCGCGCTCAGCGCCGAGCGTTTCGTCGCCAATCCCTTCGGCGCGCCCGGCAGCCGGCTCTACCGCAGCGGCGACAAGGCGCGCCGCCTGGCGGACGGCCAGCTGGAATTCCTGGGCCGGCTCGATCAGCAGATCAAGCTGCGCGGCTATCGCATCGAGCCGGGCGAGATCGAGGCCGCGCTGCGCTCGCAAACCGGCGTGGCCCAGGCCGTGGTCTTGCCTGTCGACGACGACGGCCGCAAGCGCCTGGTCGCCTACGCCGTCCCGCGCGCCGGCGCCAGCCTGGACGGCGCGCGGCTGCGCGCCGGGCTGGCCGCCGGCCTGCCCGACTACATGGTGCCCGCCGCGGTGACGGTCTTGCCCGCGCTGCCTTTGAACGCCCACGGCAAGCTGGACCGCGGCGCGCTGCCGGCGCCGGTCTTCGCGGCCGCGCCGCAACGCTTGCCGGCCACGCCGCTTGAACAGACGCTGGCGGCCTTGTTCGCGGAGACGCTGCGGCTGCCGGCCGTGGATCTGGACGCCGGCTTCTTCGAATTGGGCGGCGACTCGCTGCTGGCGATGCGGCTGGCCGCCCTCATTCGCGGCAAGCTGGGCGTCAAGCTGTCGATGGAACAGCTCTTCCTCGCCCCCAGCGTCGCCGAATTGGCGCGGCGCCCGGCGTTTGGCCGCCCGGACGAATCCTCGTCGGCGGCCGGCGGCCGCTCGTTCTGGCTGACCGTCCGCCGGCAAGACGGCGCGCCGGTCTCGCTGCGCTGCGACGGCGAGCTGGAGCTGCCGGCCTTGCGCCAGGCCTTGCGCGAGCTGGGCCGCCGTCACGCCGTCCTGAACGCGCCGGCCGAAACAGGGGCGACGATCAAGACCGCCAACGGCCTGGCCTTGCCCGCCGCGCTGCGCCAGGCCGCGGACAGCGGCGCCGGCGCGCCGATCGCGCCGCTGCTGCGGGAGTTGGCCCAGGCTTACGCCGCCCGCGCCGACGGCGGCGCCCCCGATTGGACGCCGCTGCCGCGGCCATACGCCGACTACGCGGACTACGCCGCGTCGCAGGCAGGACTCAGCGAGGCGACGGCTCCGTCCGGCACGCCGGCTTCGCGCCCTTTCCCTCCCTCTTCCACGACATTGGAGCAAGCATGAACACTCCCCATCCCGACGCGGCCGTCTATCTGAAAAGCGGCGTCAAACTGGAACCGCTGTTCCACCGCTGGTACGCCTGGAGTCATCTGGTGTCGCCGGTCCAGCAGGCGATCAATCTGGCCTTCCGCCAGATTCCGCTGCTGCGCTCCTTCATCGCCAACCCCAATGTGCACGTCGCCGCCTCCAAGAACCCCCAGATGCTGGGCGGCCCCTTCCTGGAACTGCCGGCCAGCGATCTGCCCGCGGTGCGCCGCCTGCTGCAGGACACGCTGAAGGACGCGGCGCCGCTGCTCCGCTTCGCCGAAGACCTGCAAAAGCTCAATCGCCAGCTGCAGCAAACCGCCAGCGGCCACAGCCTGGACGCGGTCTACGCCGAGTTGTCGCCCACGCTGGCCGGCCTGGTCGAAGTCAGCTACGACCTCAACCATCACCCCGGCCTCCGCGTGCTGGACTCCTTGCTGAGCTATCCGGACGCCGCGGACGCGGACCGGCAGGCGCTGGCTTTCAGCACCGAACGCGACGAGCAGCGCCATTTCTTTCTGAACACGCCCCGGCTGGACGGCGACGCCAGGCTGGTGCTCCCGCTGCCCTTCGCCGCCCCCCATCACGAAGCGCTCGCCGCCAGCCGGATACGCGCCGTCCCTTACGCGGAGCTGAAGCAGGCGCTGAAGGTGCCGGCGGAGCAGGAAGCCCGCTTCCGCAGCTTCTTCGACACCGAAGCGCCACAGCGCGAGCAGCCCGAGTATCACGGCGGCGACGTGCGCATCCGTTATTTCGGCCACGCCTGCGTCTTGCTGCAAACGGCGTCCACCTCGGTCCTGATCGATCCCTTCGTCACCTGGGACCGGGATGGCGAACCGCAGCGGCTGACTTTCGACGATCTGCCCGACCATATCGACTACGTGTTCATCACCCACAACCATCAGGACCACTTCAGCCCGGAGCTGCTGCTGCAATTGCGCGGCCGCATCGGCCGCCTGCTGGTGCCGCGCCACAACAGCCGCAGCCTGGCCGATCCGTCGATGAAGCTCACGCTGCGCGCGCTCGGTTTCCGCAACGTGTCCGAACTCGAGCCGATGGAAAGCGTGCGCTTCGACGACGGCGAAATCGTCAGCCTGCCGTTTTACGGCGAGCACGCCGACCTGGACATCGAAAGCAAGCACGGCATGTTCCTGCGGCTGAAAAACCGCCGCTTCCTGTTCCTGGCGGACTCGGACTGCAAGGACCGCGCGCTCTACCGCCGCATCGTGGAGCGTCTGGGCAAGGCGGACACGCTGTTCATCGGCATGGAGTGCGACGGCGCGCCGCTCAGCTGGCTGTACGGTCCGTACACCGGCAGCCCGCTCAGCCGGCGAGACGACGAATCCCGCACCTTGTCCGGCTCGGACTGCGAACACGCCTGGAGCATCGTCGAGGAGTTCGACTGTAAGAAGATCTACGTCTACGCGATGGGGCAAGAACCCTGGATGCGCTTCGTCACCGGCCTGGAGTATTCGGCCGACAGCAAGCAGATCGTCGAGTCGAACAAGTTCCTCGAGCGCTGCCGCGCCGCGGGCCTGAGCGCGGAACGGCTGTACGGCTGCAGCAGCTTCAGCTGCTGAGCCTGTGCAATGTCCGCCGCGCGCCGTAAAAGCTTCCAGGACGCCGTCGCCGGCTTGGGGCGCGGGGCGGAATAAAGGCTTGCTCTTGTCGACTGATTGCCGACCCAAGGTATTCGCTTATGAAATTTTCACTCGATGCCGGCTACGGCTGGCTTGCGTCCTTGCAACAGGAACGACTGTTCCACCTGGATCCGCTGGCGCCGGACGCCGCCTCATGCTCGTTTCCCGTCGTGCTGCGGATAAGCGGCGCGCTGGACGCCGCGGCATTGGAGACGGCCCTGGCCGCGGTCGTGGCCAAACACGAGGCCTTGCGCACGACGATGGCCTTCGACGGCGACGAGCTGCTTTGCTCGACGCGGCACGCCTGGCCCGGCCCCCTGCTCCAGCCGACGCGCCTGGAACCGGCGAGCGGGGACGGCGCCGGCCTGGCCGCGGCCGTCCGGGAAGTCATCGACCGCCCCTTCGATCTGGCGACGGGGCCTTTATTTCGCTTTGCTCTCTTTCAGCCGGCGGATGATGAGGCGAGCCTGGTCATGGTGTTCCATCAGGCTGTTTTTGACGCCTGGTCGGCCGGCATCCTGGCTACAGACCTGGACACGGCTTATGCCGCCGCCTTGAACGGCGGCGATGTCGAGCTCGCGCCCAATGCGCTCGATTACGCGGACTTCGCCCATTGGCAGCGCGAACCATGGCGCGCCGGCGCGCCCCGGCCTTCACGATTGGGCGCGGACGGTCCGTTGCCGGCCACGATATCGACGGACGGCGCTCAATGGGCGCTCAAGCTCCCCTCCGAGCAAGAACAACAATTGCGCCGGCTTCAACGGGAAACGGGAGACGCCTTGCTGGTCGTTTTCTCATCCTTGCTCGGTCTTTTCCTGGGCGCGGAAAGCGGCCGGGATGAAATCCTCATCGACGCGTCCGTCCCGGGGCGACGCCACGCGGAAGCCAATGACATCATCGGCCTGTTTGAAACCCCGCTCCCGCTGCGCTTGCGCCTGGACGCCAAGCCCACTCTGCGGGAGATGCTGGACCAGGTCCGCACGCAGGCCGCGCAGGGCGCGGAGAACCGGAGCATGGCGTTTGACCCCTCCGCCGCCTTGGAGCCGCCAGGGTTTCAAGTCGCCGCGCGGGTGCGAAAGCGCCCGCTCTGGCGTCTCGCCGGCCTGCGGCTGACCGAGCAGGCGGCGCATGCCGGACGCGCGAAGCGCGACTTGAGCTTTGTGCTGGACGAACGCGACGACGGCCTCTGGCTGACGCTCGAGTACGCCGACGCCTTGTTCGAAGCCTCGGCCGCCCAGCGGCTCTTGAACGGGCTGGTCCGCTTCGCCGCGCAATGCCTGGCCGATCCCGCCCGCCGGCCGGACGCCGTGCCGGCGGCTGATCTGCAAACCCGGTCCCGCCGCGGACAAGAGCGGGACACCGGCGCGCTCGCGGCGTTGGCGCGGCCCCAGGCCGACGCCCGGCTGGGCCAGCTGTCCAGCAATCAGCAAAGCCTGTATTTCTTTGAGAAACTGGCCCCGGACCGCGCCTTGTACAATGTCCCGCTGCATCTGGAGATGCGCGGCCAGCTGGACCCCGCCCGCCTGGAGGCGGCGCTGGAACAGCTGCTGAAACGCCATGAAGCCCTGCGCGCGCGCTTTGTGGAAACCCCGGCCGGCCTGCGGCAGGACATCGGCGCGCCGCCCTCCCGCGTACTCGAAACCGCGGATCTCAGCCAACTGCCGCCGGACCGCCGCGACGCCGGCTTCGCCAGCCTGGAACGGGATGTCAGCTCGACCCCCTTCGACCTCGCCGCCGGCCGGCTCTTCCGCTTTTGCCTGGCGCGCCGCGACCGCGATCACTGGGTGTTGCTGATGGTGTTTCACCACATGGCGTTTGACGGCCATTCCGCGCAGATATGGCTGCGCGATCTGCGAACCCTGCTGCGAGGCGGCGCCTTGCCCGCCGTAGGGCCCGCGATGACGGTGAGAGAGGCCGCCGCCGAGGAGCGGGCCTGGCAGCGCAGCCGCGACTACCAGAAGGCGCTGAGCCGCTGGCTAGACCGCCTGGCGGGAACCGCGGCCCCGCTCAATCTCAGGCCGGACCGCCCGCGCCCGCTGCGACGCGACTACGCCGGGGCCTTCCTGGAATGCGCCTTGCCCCAAGCGCTGCTGGGCGAGCACATCCAGCGCGCCGCCCAGCTTGGCGCCTCGCCGTTCATGGCCGTCGCCGCCCTGCTCGCCGCCTATCTGTCCGCGCGCGGCAATCAGGCCGACGTCTGCCTGGGCTTCCCCCATGGCGGACGCGGCGACGGCGCGATCGAGGACACCATAGGCAATTTCGTCAATTTGCTCGCCATGCCGGTGCGGATAGAGACCGCCGACACCCCGCGCAACATCATTGAAAAAGTGCGCCAAACCGCCCAGGCGAGCTACGCCGGCTACCGGGTGCCGTTCTCCTCCCTCGTCGATCGGCTTGGCCTGGAGCGCGTTCCCGGCCAACACCCGGTCTTCCAGGCGGTGGTCACCGTCGATCAAGACTTCGACGGCTGGACGCAGGACGGCCTGACCGTGGCCTTGCTGCCGGGCAGCAACCCGATCGCCAAGTTCGACCTGGCCTTCGGCTTCAATCTGGCGCGCAGTTGCGTCCGCATCGAGTACGCGACCGATATGTTCGACCCGGCGTCGATTGAAGCCATGGGCGCGGAACTATCGGCCTTGCTGTCCCAGTGCGTGCGGGGCTTCGACGCGCCGCTGCGGCAGGCCGCCGGCGCGACGGCCGCCGGGGAGGTGCCGCGCGCCGCGCCCAAGCTGCTGAGAAAACCCAAGCCGGCCGGCGCCGGGAACGCCGGCGTGGCGGCGGACGTGACTTGAGCCCATGTCGAGCGCCGACAACTGACCAACCGCCGGAGGGCGCAAAGCGCTCTAGCCGGCAGGACATGCAAAACCAATGACTCATCCAACAGAATTCAGCGCCTGCCAAACGCTTGCCGAGGCCTTCTCCCGCTCGGTCCAGCGCTTTCCCGACCGCATCGCCGTGCAATGCGCGGCGGCTTCGCTCAGCTACCGGCAACTGGATCAGCGGGCGGACGCCCTGGCCCGCCGCCTCCGCGCCATGGGCGTGACCGCCGAAACCCTGGTGGGCTTGTCCGTGCGCAGATCGTCCGATCTGATCGTCGCCATGCTGGCCATCCTGAAAGCCGGCGGCGCCTACCTTCCGCTGGACCCGGAGTATCCGGCGGAGCGGCTGGACTACCTCGTCGGCGACGCCCGGCCCAAGCTCATCGTCGTGGATGCGGCATCGCGGGAACGGCTGGCCGCCGCCGCGTCCGCCAAGGACATCCCGCAGCTTGATCTGGACGCTTTTGCCCCATCGCGCGACGAGACGCCCGTGGGCGGCGGCGCGCCGAATCGCGACAACCTGGCTTACGTCATCTATACCTCGGGCTCGACCGGAGGCCCCAAAGGCAGCCTGATCACCCACCGCAATGTGCTGCGGCTGTTTGCCGAGTCCCAGCCTTATTACGACTTCGGGCCGGAGGACGTCTGGCCTTTGCTGCATTCCTACGCCTTCGATTTTTCGGTCTGGGAAATCTTCGGCGCGCTCTTGCATGGCGGAACCTTGCTGGTCCCGGACCTGGCCACCATTCGAGACCCTTCCGCGCTGCTGGCGTATTTGCGGCGGCATGGCGCGACGGTGCTCAACCAGACGCCGTCCTTCTTCTATCAGCTGGCCCTGTATCTGAGCGAACATCCGGAACAGCGCGAGGCCCTGGAATCGCTGGCCTTCGTGGTGTTTGGCGGCGAGCGGCTGGACCTGACCCAGCTCAAGCCCTGGTTCAAGACCATGGGCGACGAGGGCCCGGTGCTGGTCAATATGTACGGCATCACCGAGACCACCGTGCACGTCACCTTGCACGTGGTCGACGCCGACGAGACGAAGCATAGGAAGTCCGCCGGCATCGGCTCGGCCTTGCCGGACTTGTCGCTATTCCTGCTCGACGAGGACTTGCAGCCGGTGGCGGCCGGCGAGGTCGGCGAGCTGTATGTCGCCGGTCCGGGACTGGCGCGCGGCTATCACGGCCGGCCCGGCCTGACCGCCGAGGCCTTCATTCCCTGCCCCTTCCCCGGCCGCGAAGGCCAGCGGATGTACAAAACCCAGGATCTGGCGAAGATCGATCCGCACGGCGAGCTGGTTTACGAATCGCGCAAGGGCGGCTACCTGAAGATCCGCGGTTTCCGGGTTTCGCTGGCGGAGATCGAATCCGCGCTCTGCGAGCTGGACGGCGTCGCCAACGCGGTGGTCCAGGCCTCGTCCGAGGACGGGCGAGATCTGGTGTCGGCCTATCTCCGCTTCGCGTCCGCGCCGATGAGCTTGCGGGAACTCCGCCAGGCGCTGGCGGAAAAACTGCCCGGCTTCATGATGCCGCACCACTTTCATTGCATCGACAGCCTGCCGCTGACCGCTCACGGCAAGATCGATCGCAGCCGTTTGCCGCACATGGCGCGGGCCCTGAGCGACGAACGCCCGCCCGACGCGCCGGCCTCGGCCGACGAAGCCGACATGACGGCGATCTGGCGCCGGGTGCTCGGCGTGGAACGTCTTGGTCCTAACGATGATTTCTTCGCCTTGGGCGGGGACTCCATCCGCGCCGTGGAACTGATCATGGCGCTGAATCGCGCCGGCTGGGCCGCCACGGTGGAAGACGTGTTTCACTCACCCAATGTCCGGGACCTGAACGACCGCAGCCTGCGGGGCGAAACCGGCTTGCCGCCGACGCGGGCGAAACGCGCGAACGCCGCGTCCGACATGCAGCGCCTGATGCTGGAGCACTATCAGGCGGCCCCGGCAGGGCTGGGCGTCTATCACGTGCAGCAGTGGTTTGACTGCGTGGACGCGGCGCTCGACATCGGACGGCTCATGGAGGCCTTCCGCTTGGAGTTTTCCCGGCATCCCGTTTTCCGCACGCTCTTCGTCCGCGACGGCGACGCGATTCTCCGCACCGACGCGGGCAGGGAACGGGTGCGCCTGGACGCCGTCGACCTCCGGCGCGACGCCCCTGCCCGGCGGCGGGCGCGGATTGCCGAATACGCGCGCGCCGATCTCCACGCGCCATTCGCGCCATTCGAGGCGGCAAGCGAAACGGCGCGGCTGCGCTTCTTCCAAACCGAGGACAGCCGCTGCGTCGTTTTCCTGAGCATCCACCACGCGATAGACGACGGCTGGGGGCAGCAACGCTTTTTCGACGCGGTATTCCAGCGCTATCAGCGCCATGACGCCATCGCGCCGCCGGCGCGCGCGGACGTGTTTTCCGAATACGTCGCCCTCCAGCAGCGCATGGCCCTGGACCCGGCGGCGATTGAATACTGGCGGCGAGCGCCGTTTGCCGGCGCGCAGACGCTTGAGCGACGGAGAACGCCGCCGGCCGGAATGACGGAGCACAAAAAACGCATCGCGCCCCGGCTGGTGGCCCGCGTCGGCCACTGCGCGCGCGCGCGGCGCATCCAGACGCGATCCTTGTATTTGGCCGCCGCCGGGCAAGCGATCGCGCGCGCTACCCGGGACCCCCAGGTCTTGATCGGAATGGTGGTCAACGGCCGGGTGCCGGAACTGAGCGATCCGCTGGACGCGGTGGGCCTGTTCTGGAATTTGCAGCCGCTGTCGTTTCAGGCCTTGGCGTGTCCGCTGGAGACGGCTGAGGCCATCCACCAGCGCCTGCTGCTGCAGGAGAAATACGCGCTCTACCCGCTCAGCGCGATTTTCGATGCGCGCAGCCCCGGCCGGGAGTTTCTTTACACCTTCAACTTCACGAATTTCCGGGCGCGGGATTCGAAAACGGCGGATTTGCGGGACTGGGACGGCGTGGATCGCTTCCACTACCCCGTCAATATCGCCGTCCATCTGGATGAGGGCTCGGACATCGCCGAATTCCGGCTGAGCGGCGATCCCGCTTATTGCGGCGAGGCCGCGGCGGACGCGCTGTTCCAGGCTTTCGAAGAAGCGCTGGGCGTCGCCGTCGGGGAGCTGGCCGGCCTAGGCGCTTGACGCGGCCGCGCGAGGCCGGCGCTCCCGGCCTCAGCGCGACAGCAAGGCGGCCACTCGCTTGGCGGTGGCCTTGGCCGACTGCGGGTTTTGCCCGGTCACCAGCCGGCCGTCCACCACCACCTTGGGCATGAACGGCAGCCAGGCTTTTTCATAGCGGGCGCCGCGCCGCCTCATTTCCTCCTCGGCGTTGTAGGGCACTTTGCCGGCCACGCCGGCCAACACTTCCTCCCGCCAGGAAAAGCCGGTCAGCCGACGGCCGGCCACCAGCAGCGCGCCGTCGGACAAGCGGATATTCAGCAGGCCGCAATAACCGTGACACACCGAGGAAACGACGCCGCCCTGCTCGTAGATCTCGCGGGCGAGCCGCTGCAGGCCGGCGTGCTCCGGAAAATCCCACATCACCGCGTGGCCGCCGGTGAAATAGATCGCGTCGAACGCCGCCGGGGCGATGTCTTCCGGCTTGGCGGTATCCGCCAGCAAGGCCCGCTTATCGGCGCTGGCCAGCCAGGCCCGCGCCGAGGCGTCGGCGTTCGGCCATTTCAGCGAGCGCGGCTCCAAGGGAGAGGCGCCGCCCAGCGGACTGATCAACTGCTGCTCCCAGCCTTGCGCGGCGAACACCTCGTAAGCGTGGCTCAATTCAGACAGCCACAAACCGGTGGCTTCGGACGGATCGGCGTAGTGAGCGACATTGCTCACCACATGCAGAATGCGCTTGCTCATGACGGCTTCTCCTCATCAAAGCGCCGCTGGGGTTTGAACACGGTTTGCATCGGCCGTTTCCGGCGGCGGGCCTGCGCCACCTTAAGCTTCAAGTCCGCTTGAGGGTCAAGGCATTTCACCTGAGCCTAAGCGCCCGTTTACGACTTTTCCGGGAGCGGGCCTTGCCCGCTTCCCGGCGCTCCGCCCGCCGCGCCTTCCTCGTCGCGCAGGCGGTTCAACACCCATTGGGCCCGCTCGTCGCAGGCCAGCCCTTCCGGCCCGTTCTCCATGCCGGCGATCACCCGCCGCAACTGGGCCTTGTTCTGCTCCAGCCGCTGCTGCAAGCGTTCGATCTCGGCCACTTTGCGCATGAGCCCCGCCAGCAGGTCCTCATGCTGCCAGGCCTTAGGCTCCGTCGGCAGCAGACGGCGAATTTCCTCCAGGGAAAAGCCGGCGCTCTGGGCGCTGGCGATGATGTCCAATATCCACAGCGCTTCCGGGCCGTAATCGCGGTAGCCGTTGGCCCCGCGCGCCACCGCCCGGATCAGGCCGCTGGCTTCATAAAAGCGAATGCGGGAGGCGGTCATGCCGCAGCGCTTCGCCAATTCTCCAATTTTCATCCGCGTTCTCGATCGGGGCTTGACATTAAAGTTAACTTTAAACCTATGGTTGAGCCAAGATCAAACCCGGAGCGCGCGCTCATGACCCTATTCAGCCCCTTGACCCTTCCCAACGGTTCCAGCCTGCCCAACCGCATCGCCAAGGCGGCGATGGAAGAAAACATGGCGGACGCGGACCAGGCCCCGTCCGATGCCTTGATGAGGCTCTACCAGGCCTGGGCGGACGGCGGCGCCGGCCTGCTGATCAGCGGCAACGTGATGGTGGACGGCCGCGCGATGACCGGGCCGGGCGGCGTGGTGCTGGAAGACGAGCGCCAGATGGAGCGCTTCCGGCGCTGGGCCCGGATCGGCCGCTCCCGCGGCGCGCAGTTCTGGTTGCAGATCAACCATCCCGGCCGTCAGATGCCGGCCAATCTGGGCCAGGCCACCTGGGCGCCGTCCGCGGTGCCGCTGGACCTGGGCAAGATGTCCAGGCATTTCGCCCTGCCGCAGGCGATGACGCCGCAGGGGATCGCCGATGTGATACGGCGCTTCGCCCGCAGCGCGGGCCTCGCCGAGCAGGCCGGTTTCGACGGCGTGGAAATCCACGCGGCCCACGGCTATCTGCTCAGCCAGTTCCTGTCCCCGCTGTCCAACCAAAGAACGGACGCCTGGGGCGGCCCGCTGGAAAACCGGGCCCGCCTGTTGCTGGAGATCGTCAAAGCGGTGCGCGCGGAGGTGTCCCCGGGCTTCGCCGTGGCGGTCAAGCTCAATTCCGCCGATTTCCAGCGCGGCGGCTTCAGCGCCGACGACGCCCGCCAGGTGGTGCTCTGGCTCAATGAGCTGGCGGTGGATCTGGTCGAGCTTTCCGGCGGCAGTTACGAAGCGCCGGCGATGCAGGGCGAGGCCCGCGACGGGCGCACCCTGGCCCGCGAGGCCTATTTCCTGACGTTCGCCCAAGCGCTCCAAACCGTGGCCGCCATGCCGGTGATGGTCACCGGCGGCATCCGCCGCCGGCCGGTGGCCGAACAAGTGATGGCCAGCGGCGTGGCCATGGCGGGCATCGCCACCGCGCTGGCCCTGGACCCCAGGCTGCCCAGCGACTGGCGCCAGGGCAAGGACACCGCTCCGGCGCTGCCGCCTATCGCCTGGCGCAACAAGCCGCTGGCGGCGCTCGCCAATATGGCCGCGGTGAAGTTTCAGCTGCGCCGGCTCAGCCAGGGCAAGACGCCCAAGCCCCAGGTGTCGCCGCTGCGGGCGCTGATCCAGCAGCAACTGGCCGCCGCCTGCCGCGCCCGCCGCTATCGACGCTGGGCGGCGCAACGCTGAGCCGGCGGCCTCAAGCGCCCGGCAGCGCGGCCAGAAAGCGCTTCAGCGCCGGGTTGGCCGCGTCCTTGCGGCTGACGAAGCTCAGCGGCATCGGCAAGGACAAATCCCGCAGCCGGAAGAAGCGCGCCTGGGCCGGCGGCCGGCCCAGATTGGCGGAGTTGACGATGGCGGCGCCGATGCCGGCGCAGACCAGCGACAAGATCGCCGTTTCGGTGCCGGCCTCCTGCGCCACCCTAAGACGCACGCCCAGTTGCCGGCAAGCGCTGATCAGGCGGTCGTAATAGCCGGGATAGGCCTCGCGCGGCATGGTGACGAAGGGCCGGTCCGCCAGGCTGCGCAGCGCGATGGGGCGGCTCTCGTCGTGGCCGGTGTCCCAGCAGCGCGGCAGCGCCAGCACCACGTCGTGCTCCAGCAAGGGCAGGCCGGCCAGGCTTTCCGGCAAGTCTTCGTATTGGTAGATGAAGCCGCCGTCCAGCGCGCCCTCCTCCAGCGCGCTCAATTGCTGCGGCGTGTTCAGCACGCTCAGCTCCAGCGCCACCTCCGGCGCCTCCGCCTGGAAGCGGCTGAAGGCCTGGGGCACCAGGCCGTCCCAACCGGCGTTCTCCACGCAGCCCAGCCGCAGCCGGCCCAAAAGGCCGGCGGCCACGCGCCGCGCGCTCTCGGCCGCGTCGTCCAGCGCGGCCATCGCTTTGCGCACCTCGCGCAAATAGCTTGCGCCGGCCGCGGTCAGCTTGAGGCCGCGCGGCGAACGCTCAAACAGCGGCAGGCCCAGCTCTTGTTCCAGGTCCTGGATCTGCCGCGACACCGCCGGCTGGGTGATGTGCAGATGCTCGGAGGCCAGGCGCACGCTTTGGTGCTCGGCCACGGCGATGAAGTAACGAAGATGGCGCAATTCCATGCGGGGTCTTTCGGCTTGGCTATGCTTTTAAGTTATCACGAATTAATAATTCGGCATTGGAAAGCATGGATAATTTCCGCGATAGTGACGGTCAAGCCGCCGGCCGCGCCGGCGCGCACCCTAGCCGCAGAGACCCAAATGGACACCATCAGCCCCACTTATCAACTTGGCGACGCCAAGATCACCCGCGTGACGGACACCCTGCTGCGCGGCCTGGCCCCGTCCTTCCTCTACCGCGACTGGAACGAGACGCTGCTGGCGCAAGAGCCGGGCTTGCGCGGTCTGCTGGACGCCGACGGCGCGCGCCTCACCCTGAGCGTGCACAGCTGGGCGGTGGAATGGGCCGGCCAGGTTTTCCTGATCGACACCGGCGTCGGCAATGACAAGGAACGCGCGTTCAACCCGCTGTTCCACCGGCTGCAAACGCCCTTTCTGGAACGCCTGGCCCGCGCGGGCATCCAGCCCGCGGACGTCGACCACGTGTTGCTGACCCATTTGCACGCGGACCATGTGGGCTGGAACACGCGGCTGATCAACGGCCAGTGGACGCCCACCTTTCCCAAGGCCCTCTATGCTTTGCCGCAAGGCGATCTGGATTTCTTCGCCACGCCGGAAGCGGACAGCCGGCGCATGGTGTTCGACGACAGCGTGGCGCCGGTGATCGCCTCCGGTCAGGCGCGCGTGATCGGCCTGGACGGCGGCGACTACCAGGACGGTTTCCGCTTCCACCCCACGCCCGGCCATTGCGCCGGCCATATGTCGATTTCGCTGAGTTCGCGCGGCGAGACGGCGCTGTTCTGCGGCGATGTGATGCATACGCCGATGCAGGTGTACCGGCCGGAATGGAATTCGGTGTTCTGCCGGGAGCAGGACGCGGCGCGGGCATCCCGGCGCTGGCTGCTGGACTTCGCCGCCGAGCGCCGCGCCCTGGTGTTCAGCGCCCACTTCGCCGACAGCTCCGCCGGCCGGGTGACGCGCCGGGACGGCGGCTTCGGCTGGACCTTCCTCTGAGGCGCCGCTTAACGATCCGCCGCCTCCGTGGGGCGTCCCCGTCCACGCGGCTTTGAAACGCCGACGACAAGCTGCTCTAATCCTTAATCTCAATGCCTTGCGCCAGGCCTTGCACAGGCCCCCAACCTAGGAGCTCCTCATGGCCCTTCCCACCCTCTCGCCGGAGGCCGTCGCCGCCCTGGCCCTAGCCGCCGGCCTCAAGCTCGCCCCCGATCGCCTGGAGGCCGTCGCCGCCACCCTGGCCTTCATCCGCGCGGAAATCGCCAAGCTGGACCGGCTGAGCCCGGCCGACGCGCGCTCAGCGCCCCCCTTCGACCCGGACTGGAGGTAAACGCCGTGCAAGCCTATCAATTGAGCATTGTGGACGCGGCCCGGCAGATAGCGGACGGCCAGTTGTCGCCGGTGGAGCTGACCCGCTCGGTGCTGGAGCGGGCGCAAGAGAAAGAAGACCAGCTGTGCGCCTATGTCACGCTCGCCGCGGATCAGGCCATGGACGCCGCGCGGCGGGCCGAGCAGGAAATCCGCCGCAAGGAATACCGCGGCGTCTTGCACGGCATCCCCTACGCGCTGAAAGACCTGATAGACGCTGCCGGCCTGCCCACCACCGCCAGTTCGCAAGTGCGCCGGCATCACCTCGCCGCCGCCGACAGCGAGGTGGCCGCCCGGCTCAAACAGGCGGGCATGATCTTGACCGGCAAGACCCATACCCATGAATTCGCCTTTGGCCTGACCACGCCGCAAACCAACAATCCCTGGGCGCCGGAGCGTTCCCCCGGCGGCTCCAGCGGCGGTTCCGCCGCCGCGGTGGCTTATGGCGGCGCGCTGGCGGCGCTGGGCACCGACACCGGCGGCTCCATCCGGGTGCCGGCCGCCTTGTGCGGGCTGGTGGGCCTGAAGCCCACTTACGAACTGGTGTCCCGCCAAGGCGTGGTGCCGCTGTCCGGCTCGCTGGACCATGTCGGCCCCATCACCCGCACCGTGGCGGACGCCGCGGCCTTATTGGACGCCATCGCGACGCGACGGCCGCCATCGGCCGACAGCTACCGCCAGGGCCTGGGCCAGGGGGTGGAGGGGCTGCGCGTCGGCGTGGCCGGCAATTATTTCTGCGAGCATATCGCGCCGGACATCCAGGCCGCGCTTCAGGATCAGCAGGCCGAACTCGCCGCCGCCGGCGCGACGCTGGTGGAGGTCGAGATCCCGCTGACCGATTTCATCCAGCCCATCCAATGGGGCCTGATAGCGCCGGAAGCCGCCGCCTATCACCGGGACGCGCTGCGCCGCGCGCCGCAGCTGTACGGCGACGAGGTGAGGACGCTGCTGGAAGCCTGCATGCTGGTGCCGCAGAACGAACACGCCCAGGCCCAGGCCGCGCGGATCGCGCTACAAACCGCCTGGCGCCGGCTTTTCGCCGACATCGACCTGCTCATGGTCCCCACCGTGCCGCACACCGCGCCGCTGCACGGCCAGGACAGCTTCGTCTGGCCGGACGGCGTCGAGGAGAGCGTGGTCTCCGCCTATATACGGCTGAGCACGCCCGCCAATGTGCTGGGCCTGCCGGCGCTGACGGTGCCGGCCGGCCTGGACCGGGCGGGGCTGCCGTTCGGCGTACAGCTGATTGGCCGGCCTTTCGACGAGCTCACGGTGCTGCGCGCCGGCCAGCTGATAGAGAGCCGCTGCCAAACCCGGTTTGACCTGCCGCGGGCCTAAGAAGCTGTTCACAGCCTGCCGTGCTTCGCGACGCGTGGCGCGGCGGGCGCCGCTTAAACATGCTCATCCGCCGCCTGCGCATTCCGCTTTCTCAGCGGCTCCCGCCTTGTCTCGCCCTGGCACGCGAGGCTTTGAACAGGCTTGTGGACTGTCCGCATCGCACCCGCTCACAAACCGCCCAGCGAACCGTCGCGCAGGCTCTTGGCCATGGTTTTGCAGGTGTGGAGAAAAGCCGCCACCGCCGGGCTGACGTGCTTCCGGCTGGGCACCGCCAGGCCCACCGCGCGCCGCACCATGGGCGCCAGCGGCTTTTTCACCACGCCGGGGCATAAGGCCAGCAAGGGCGCCGGTACCGCGAGATCGGCGACGATGGACACCCCGGCGCCGTTCTCCACCATTTTGACGATGGTGAGAATCTGGGCGTAGCGGTGCTTGACCCTGGGCCGCAGGCCGGCGGTTTCAAACAATCTCTCAATCAGCGCGGTATTGCCCGCCAGCGTCATGATGAAGGGCATGTCGCACAAATCCGCCAGCCGCGCCGCCGGCTGGCCGGCCAGCGGATGGCCGGCCGGAATCAAGGCCACGAACTGGTCCTCCACCAGCGGCAAAGTGTCGAAACGATCGTCCGGCAACACCACGAAGCCCACGTCCACCCGGCGCTCGCTGACCCATTGCGCCACTTCGTCGTCCTCGCCCTCTTCCACGAACACGTCGATTTCCGGATAGCTGGCGCGGAACTGCTCAAGGATGCGCGGCAACAGCAGCAACGAGGAGGTGGTGCCGAAGGAGCCGATGCGCAGCACGCCGCGGTTCAGGCCGCGCGCCGCCGACGCCTCCTGACGGATCGCCTCGGCCACGCCCAAGAGTTCGCGCACGCGCAGCAGCAGGCTGTTGCCGGCCTCGGTGGCCTCGATGCCGGCCTGGCCGCGCGTCAGCAGGGTCAGCCCCCATTCCTTCTCCAATTGCCTGATCGCGTGCGACACCGCGGATTGGCTGATGCCCAGTTTGTCCGCCGCCGCGGTGAAGCCGCCCAGCTCCGCCACCAGCGCAAAGATTTCCAGCTGCGTAAAGGTCATGACCGTCTCGTCCACCCATGAGCAAATGCTCATTTTTCCATGAATTCAAACAATCAATAGTATATACGCACCCACATAGCATCAGGAGGCCGGGCGGCGCGCCCGGCGCCCACCATGAATCACTCAAGCACCCTCGCCGTCGCGGCGCAGCCCGCCCGCGCGCAAACCGCGCTCAGGCCGGCCCTGTCTCTGAAACTGGCGCTGACCGCGCTGTTCTGGGGCGGCACCTTCATCGCCGGCAGAGTGCTGGCGCAATCCATGCCGCTGATGACCGCCGCCTTCGGCCGCTTCCTGGTGGCCGCCCTGCTGCTGGTGCTGGTGGCTTGCCGGCTGGAAGGCGGGCTGCCGCGGCTGAACCGCTCGCAGATCGCCGTCACCGCGTTTCTGGGCTTTACCGGCATTTTTCTCTACAACGCCTGTTTCTTCGGCGCGCTGGCGCGCATTCCCGCCGGCCGCACCGCCTTGTTCGTCAGCCTCAATCCCATCATGACCGCGCTGGCCGCCAGCCTGATTTTCCGCGAACGCCTGGGCCTGCGCCGCTGGGCCGGCATCGCCGTGGCCTTGCTGGGCGCCATGGTGGTCATCACCCGCGGCGATCTCGTCGGCACGGTCCACGATTTCAGCCAGTCCTTCGGCGCCGGCGAAGCCCTGATGAGCCTGGCGGTGCTGAGCTGGGCGGCCTATACGCTGGGCTCGCGCAAGGCGATGGAAACCCTGAGTCCGATCGCGGCCACCACCTACGCCACGCTGTGGGGCCTGGCCTTCCTGTCTCTGGGCGCGGCCGGCGAGATCGGCTCCGTTCCCTGGGCCTCCTTCGGCTGGCGGATCTGGCTGTCCATGCTCTATCTGGGGGCCATAGGCACCGTGGTGGGCTTTATCTGGTATTACCAGGGCATCCGGGAGATCGGCCCCTCGCGCGCCGCCGTGTTCACCAATCTGGTGCCCGCCTTCGGCGTGCTGCTGTCCGCGGGGCTGCTGGGCGAACCCATCCTGGCGTCCATGCTGGCGGGCGGCGCGCTGGCGGCGGCGGGCGTGTCCCTGACCAACCGCAAGTGAGCGTTCGGCCGCGCCCGCCCCCGCGGGCGCGGCCCTCGGGCAAGCCCTTAGTACGAATACCTAAACCACGGCTTTTGATTTGCAAAACGAATAAAATCGCATTGACAGTCAAGGTCGCGCTGCTAGGCTTCAATTCCCAAACCCCTTAGGGAGAAGCCCCATGGCCAGCCCGCTCACCCTGTTGATGCCGGTCATTCCCGGCACCAGCCTGGAAGCCATCGCCGCCACTCTGGCGGAATACGAACCCACCCTGCATCAAGCGCTGACTTCGATCGGCACCGTCCATTACGCGCGCACCTTGCTCTTGGACCGCTCCGCCGCCAATCTGCAGCCCACCGGCAAAAGCAGCGACAACTACGTGATCGCGGTCATCACCGAGTACGACGGCAGCTTCAACGCCTACATCAACGACTTCGTCGCCCAGGTGGGCACCGTCTTCGACGCGCTGCTGCAATTCGTGGTGGGAGGCAAGGCGCTGACCCCGGTGGCCAATAATGTGGCGGCCTTTCAGGCCTTCATCGCCCAGAACGACGCGTCCCAGCATATTCCCAACAACGGCGGCGGCGGCAAGGACGACAACGGCTTGTACCAGGCCTATCCGTACACGGTGCAGACCATACTCGCCGCGCTGGACTGAAGCGCGCCCGCCAGGCGCAGGCGGCCCGCCCGCTTGCGCCTTAGAGCCTGTTCAAAGCCTCGCGAGTAAGCGCGAGTCAAGGCGAAAACGAGCGAAAAAGCGGAATGTACGCGTGGTACATGAGCGGGTTGAGCGGGTACTCGCCGAGCAGCGCTTCACGAAGCGCAGCGGACTTTGAACAGCCTCTTACACCCGTCCCATTGCTGAAAGGCATGCCATGAACAGCCCCGACCTCCCGTACGACGACATCCAAGGCACGATTCTGCGCGGCTACCGCGTGGACCTGGCCCGGCATTTCATTCTGAGCGTTAGCGACAAGGCCGCCGCCGGCGAGCTGATCCTGAAACTGGTGGAGGGCCGGGACGGCCTGCCGAGCATCACCAGCGCCAAGCGCTGGCTGCAAAAACCGAACAGCTTCCTGAACATAGGCTTCACCTGTCCCGGGCTGCGCATGCTGGGCGTCGGCGCCGAGCAGCTGGCCAGTTTCGAATCGACCTTCCAGCGCGGCGCCACCGATGGCGACACCGCCAGCCTCGTTGGCGACATCGGCGCCAGCGCGCCTGAAAAATGGATAGGCGGCCTGGCCAATGGCGAGCAGGTGCACATCGTGCTCAGCTTGTGGGTGGCCAAAGACCCGGCGCGGCTGGAAAGCCTCAGCGCGCGGCTGCGTCAGGCCTTCGCCGGCGCCGTCAGCGAACTATCCGCCCATGATGCCCAGGCGCTGCCTGACAATCAGGTGCACTTCGGCTACCGCGACAGCATCGCCCAGCCCACCATCGCCGGCGCGCCGCCGCGCAAGCGCCCGGAACCGGACGATCAGGCCGTCATCGCCACCGGGGAATTCCTGCTCGGCTACACCAACGAGGGCAAGGGCGTGTACTCGGTGCAACCGCCCGAGCTCAGCCGCAACAGCAGCTATGCCGCTTTCCGCATCCTGGAACAGGACGTGGCCGCTTTCGACGCGTTCCTGAGCGAATACGCGGCCAAGGCCGGCATCGATCCCGAACTGCTGGCGGCCAAGGTATGCGGACGCTGGCGCAACGGCAACCCGCTGACGCTGCGGCCGGACGAGGCCGGCGCCACGCTGCCGACCAGTCAATTGAACGACTTCAACTACGTCAATGCCCAGCCGTCCCAAGACGACACCCTGGGCCTGAAATGTCCGATAGGCTCCCACATCCGCCGCAACAATCCGCGCAACGGCGCGGTGGTGGGCACCGACAGCGCCCACCACCGCATCGTGCGCCGGGCCATGCCTTACGGCCCGGCCTACGACCCCGAACACCCCTCGGCCGCGGCCCGCGGCCTGATCGGCTACTTCATCAACGCCAGCCTGAGCAATCAGTTCGAATTTCTCAGCAGCCAGTGGAACCTGCTCAGCGACTTCGTCAAATCCGCCACGGAACCGGGCAATCCGGACGCCGGCAACGCGGTGTTCAACATCAGCGGAGAAGACGTCTTCCTCGGCGTCAACGACGCCGCGGACAGCAGCTTCACCCTGGCCGCGCCCGGCCGCTCGGGCAAGAACAACACCGTGTTGCAGGGCTTCTCGCGGATGATCACCACCCGCGGCGGCGCGTATTGCTTCCTTCCCGGCATCGGCGGCCTGCGCTACCTGGCCCGGCTGGCCAGCGGCTAAGAGCCTGTTCAAAGTCTGCTGCGCGTCGTGAAGCCTTGCACGGTGAGTACGAGCTCAAAATGCTCATGTGCCACGTGTGCATTCCGCTTTTTCGCTCGTTTTCGCCTTGTCTCGCCCTTGCTCGCGAGACTTTGAGCAGGCTCTAAGACGCGTCGGCCGGCCGCCCGTACTGCTCGCGGATGAAGTCCGTCATGTGCGCGGCCAGGATCTGGTGCACCTCCTGGCTGGGGTGCACCTCGTCGTGGAACAGGTGGCGATGCGAGCTGTCCAGCGGCCGCGCGTCGCCGGCGAAGCCGAGCACGCGCGGCAGGTCGATATAGCCCTCGTGCTTATTGTGCAGAGTGTCGTAATCCACTGTTTCCGCCAGCTCCATCAGGTAATCCAGCTTGGCGCCGATATCGAAGAAACGGAGGGTCACCCCGGCGTCGCGGTAGCGGGCTTGCAACGCCTCCACCGCCTGGCTCAGCTGCCGGTTATGCCGCTGAGACAAGTCGTGCAGCTTTTCGGCCTCCGCCGGCGGCTGTTTGCGCGCGTTCACGGTTTTGGACAGATCCGGCGCGCCGGCCACCAGGATGTCCTTGACCCCCTTGGCCACCAGCTTGTCGATCTGCCGCTCGTAGGTGCGGATCACCTTGTCCACGTCGGTCTTGCCGAAAGTCATGTAGTCGTTGGACCCCAGGGCCAGCACCGCCATATCGCCCGGCTGGAAGTGGTGCTTATTGATCTGGCGCTCCATATGGGAGATGAACATGAAGGCCGGGTTCCACTTGGAATACTTGCCGGCCACCGCGCCGCCCTCGGCGTAATTGACCACCGGCTTGCCCAGAAAAGCCCTGGACGCCAGGAAGTCCGGCCAGGCGAAGCCATTGGTGAAACGCCCTTCGTAGTACTGGCGCGAGGACGGCATCACCCCCAGGGTTTTGCTGAGCATGCGGCCTTCGGAGTCCGACAGGCTATCGCCTATCACCACCAGGCGCTGGATATGCCCCAGGCTCTTGCCCTCCCCGGCGGCCGCGGCCGGCGTCTTGGCCTGCACCGCCTGGTTTTTCAGCGCCAGCGCGAACAGCGCTTTTTTGTCGAAGCCAAGCGAGGCGACGGAGTCCGAGCGCGACAGCGTGGAAGGCTCGTGCCGCAATTGCCGCAGCCGCATGATCAGCCTGGACGCCTCAGCCAAGCGCGCCTCCTCGCGCCGGGCGCAGTCCCTGGGAACCAGCAGTTTTCCGGGTACGAGTTTGCAAGTCATCCGCATGGCGTAAGCTCCTGTGCGCGATCCGCGGCGCGGTCAATGGGTTTTCAATGTGCCGCAGCATGCCCAAGCGCGAGCCCGCAAGCTTGCTTAAAACGATCACGCCGCCGGTCAAGGCGCGCAAAAAAGCCCTGCCGAGGCAGGGCGCTTGCCGTAGGCCGCCGCGATCAGCGGCTCTTATCCCGATGAAACGCCAGATGCTCGCTGGCGTAACGCCTCTGCTCCCGCAAGAAGCCCTGAATGCCCTGCCGCATCGCCACCGCCATGTCCGGCCGCTTGTCCGGCTTGCAGATATAGGTCCACAGAAAATCCTCCTGCGTGTCCGGCTGGATGTCCTCCATCTTGGCGTGCTCGAACTCGGTTTCCCGCGATTCGCCGTTCACATCGAAAGCCACCGTCATCGGCATCATGATCAGGCGCTGCCGGCAATGGATCTCGTACAGGGACTGGCTGTAGGCGTAAGCCGTCATCGGCTTGTCCGCCTCGAATCTGGGCGCGCACAGCGTCCAGAACTTGACGGTGCCGTGCGGCGATTGCGCAATGCTGTCGGTATCGATCAACAAGCCGCCCTCGCTGGGGTTGAAGTAAGTGAAATCCCAGCTGGAGGCGCTGGCCATGGAAGACAACAAGATAAAAACGCAGGCAATGACTTTCAACATTCTGATTCCCAATATTTTTCCAATCGATACGCGCAATGCAGCGGCGGCGGGCATGATAACAGCCCTGGTTTTTCCTTGTGAATGGCCGGGCCCGCTCTGAGTCAAGCCCGCGGAGCCGAAACACGGCAAGGCGAATCGGCGCCGCTCAAGGCCAAGACTGATAAATGGGTCGCGGATCAAGGGCTTTTTCTTACACTTGAACCAACCGTCCATCGGCCCGTGGCCGGAATCGTTTTCTGAAAGTCTTCCCCGCCGCTCAGCCTTCACACTGCGCCCCAATAAAATAACCATGCGGCAAACCTGGGTTCGCTCCCCAGGGCGTCCGTCGCCGTCCCCTTCGGACGGCGCGCCGAGACGCCGCCGCTCCAAATCAGCACCTCGCCGGGAAAACCGCCATGAGCACCATTCCAACCGCCATCCAACTGCGGGCGCAGCAGTACGACCTGTCACGCCTGCAAGACCACAAGGAACACAGCCGCGTCGGCATGCGCAAAGACGGCATGCTGGTGCTGTACACCGGCCGCAGCTATCTGCTGCACCCGGAACAAACCCGGCGCGCCAGGGACTTTCTCCGCGCCCGGGGAGCCGTCGTCGGCTCCGGCCCGCTCAAGCTGTCCGCTTTATTGCGCCTGAGCCCGCCCGTCGTCGCGCCCCGCAACGCTCCGCCGCCGGCTGGGGACAGGAGCTCCTGCCTGCTGCTGCGCAGCCTGATGCAACAGCAAGTCCGCCTGATTCGAGAAGAACTGGGCCTGCTGCGCAGCGCCTGCGTGGTGACGCGGGCCAAACAACGCCTCGTCCAGCCTGAGGCCAAGGCGGACGCCCCGCTCCCGCAAGCCATGCCGCCGGCGCTGCTGCGCCGCTTCAAGATGGTGGGCGTGGCTTTTGAGCGCCCGCCGGCAAGCTACGCCGAATTGTTGTCCGGCATCCGGGCCTGCGGCCGGCCGAAACAGATCGCCGTCGCGGAAAGAAAACTGGGCAAGGTCGATCTCAGCTCCGCGCCCAAGCCCGGCAAGGTCAAAAGCCTGCTCGCCGCGCTGGCGCGCGCATCGGAGGACGCCTGGACCCAATGCGCGCGGGCGCATGGCGGCGAGCAGGCGCGCGCCTTCCGGCAAACCGCGTTCATCCAGGGGTCGACGATAGGCGAACAAGGCGTTTGCTTCCCGCTGGTCGTCAAATGGTTGGCCAGCCAGCGCAGCTGGCCAAACGAGGCCGAGGCCTTTTTCCGCGACATCGAAACCGAGGGCGGACGGGACGAGGTGATGGAACTGGCGGTCAACAGCTATGTGTGGCGAAGCGTAGACGCCATCGCCGACTATTTCGCCGTCTATGGCTTGAGCCCTCGCGGCCACAGCGAAAGCCTGGGCTTCAAGATCGCGCTGGAGCGCGACGGCCTGTACAACATCGGCATCCGCCCCGCCCAAGGCGTCGGCCACGCCTTGGCGGCCAGGGTGGATCATGCCGCGCGGACATTCCGGTTTTTCGATCCCAATAGCGGGGAATACGCGCTGCCGTCCGCCGAGGCCCTGGCCGACTTTGCGCAAGACTACCTGGCGCTGGCCTACCCTGCGCTGGACAAGGGCAGCGATGTGATGCGGCTGGAGTAGCGCCCGCTCCAAACCTCATCGCCTGAATTTTCCGCGCGCCAATCCGCATAGAATGCGCTTGCTGCGCGCGGCGCAGCACTATTTCCCTCTTCCAACGCTGAAACGCCGACAGGAGGCCCATCTACTTGCGCGCATCCGCGCCGCCCGTTCCATTTGCCAGTCCCCCCCTCTTTCGCCAATAAAATCCGTATGGCATTTTGTGCGTTTTCCCGGCTCGCGCCGCCCTACCTCTGTCTACCGGAGAACGTTTTGAAACGCACACTTTCGATGCTGGCCCTGGCCGGCGCCGGCTGGCTGGCCTGCGCCGGCGCATCCTGGGCGCAAGCCTCCCCCGCCGGCAGCGCTCCTAGGCTGGCGGCGCGGCTGGCGGTCTGCGCCGCGCCGTGGAAGGCCGCCACGCCCTATCCGGCCGGCAGCGTGGCCAGCCATCACGGCGTCAACTTCACCGCCGTTTACTGGACCCAGGGCAACACGCCGGACGCCAGCAGCGGCGCGGCGGAAATCGGCCAGCCCTGGACCGCCGGCGCGCGCTGCGCGCTGCCCGGCAAGGCCAAAGCGGCCAATCCGGACGCCAACTTCTCCCCCAGCACGCTGAAATTCCTGAAAGCCAACACCGGGCTGGACGGCGAGCAGTGGAACAACATCATGAAGTTGGTGAACAAGCCGGAGCAAGACTCGCTGGATTGGCCCAAGTTTTACGGCTATTGCGAAGACATCGACGACGAGCGCGGCTTCACCATCGGCATTTTCGGCGCCACCACCGGCGGCCCGCGCGATCAGGGGCCGGACGGCCCGACGCTGTTCAAGGAGTTCGACGCCGCCAGCGGCGCCGGCAATCCCTCTATTGCCGGCGGACTAGCGCGCGCCGGGGTGCGCGGCGGCATGCAAGGGCCGGTGCTCAAGATCAGCGACAGCGAGAAGGTGTTCTGCGGCAAGATAGCCGCGCTGCAAAACAACGCCGCCTGGCGCGAAGCGATGTGGCAGACCTTTTACAAGGTCTACATCCAATACAGCGTGCAACAGGCGCGCCAGCGCGGTTTCGGCAGCGCGCTGACGATAGGCTCCTTCGTGGACACCGCGCTGAACCAGGGCGCCAGCGGCGGCTCCGACACGCTGCAGGGACTGCTGTCCCGTTCCGGCGGCAGCGGCGACGAAAAAACCTTCATGAACCGTTTCCACGCCGAGCGCAGCAAGGTAGTGGACACGAATGAATACAACCAGCCGCCCAATGGCAAGAATCGCGTCAAACAATGGAGCGGCCTGCTGAGCCAGGGCGAGACCGATCTGAAAGACGCCGACGCCGCGGTGCTGAAAGCCACCAGCTGGAAGATGAAGTAAACCTAGGCATGGGAAAAGGCCCTGGCCCGCGCGGCGAAACTCCCCGCGAGGGCCGGGCCTGAGCATGGAGGCTTGGCCGATGAAGGGCTGGGACGTGCGCTTCCGCCCAGGAGATTGACTACGGCGTCAACAGCGCTCGAATGTGACGATCGGCTGTTCTGGTGCTAATCAGCGTATCCAAAGCGTTCAAGCCATGGTTCAGCTCGGCCGAGCGCTCCGTCTGCCCAAGATTCGGAACAATCTGATAAGCCATGCGCCCGCTAAAAGGCTGGCGTCCGATAATTCTTTCCGCCACCGCCTGCTTCAACTCCGCGCCGCCCAACTCCGCTCCAGCCTCTTTAACGGCTTCGGCCAATGGTTGTTTCCATGGCTGCATATCGTAGTAAGGCATTTTTCCGGTCAAGGACAGAAACTCGCCCAAGGATTGATCGCCGCTGGCCATGCCTGAATGAGCAAGACACATGAAGTCATGGAAAATATTCTGCGGCAAGGCATTGGCAAAGACAATATTGAGCTGCCCCTGTCCCTCGCCCTTGATTTCCATCTTGTTTTCAAGCCGGCCCGTATCAGGATCGGCAAACGCGATATTGGCCTTGGCGAACAAGGCCGGAAAATCATGTTGCTGGCTGCGCAGGTTCAATATTTCACTGACCTTGTTTGGCAACACCTTCTTGGCGTATCCATCCAGCTGCCTCAACACCATGACGTAATTGGCGTCTTTCCCACTCCCCTTGTTCTCAGTGAGGGTGTTGGCGATAAAAACTTGCGACGCAGTAATACAAGTATCCGAACTGATGTAGGCCAGATGATAGTGACTGTCTTTCGCCAACGAAAGATTGCAGCTATCCAGCAGCTTGACCAGTTCCCCTTCAAAACGGTCTTTGACAGTATTGACAGTAAGCGGATCAACGGGCAGATAACCAATCGCCCCCTTGCCGAAACCCAGATTGAACGCGTCAACCTTGCCAAACCCCATTTTCTGCAACAATTCCTGGCGCTCCGGCAACTGCTGACTGGGAGAGGCCAATAAATCCATTTCCTCAATGAGAGCAATGTCACCCTTGGGAAATTGATATTGATCGCATAATCGATTGATGGTCTCGCCCAGCTTCTCGGTTGTCAAAATACCCACGGGAGCCACGATGAATACCGGATTACTAAGGCTGCTGGCATCGTGACCACCCCCATGCAGAGAGATATTGCGCTGACCGGAATCACTTTCGCCACCTCCATGAGCGGAGACGGGCACGATCGTCACGCGGCAGCCTTCCTCTAAAGCAAGATTGGCTATTTTATTCGCCAAGGCATGATCCCCGCCTCCCTCGCAGAATGGGTTGATTAAGACCACGTCGCGGCCACGGATTGATTTGCCTGAGAAATCCTGAACAGACTGATTTTCGCTATTGGGTACGACAGTTTGAGGCGTATAGGCTGCGATATGATTGATCGGCATGACAAAGCTCCTTTGGTTTCAGCAAAGTTACCAAGGAAGCCAGAAAGCGGCTTGTAAAAAACACTCACGCCAAAAATCAAAAACCATGCGAAACAAATAGACGTGTTGCCAATAAAAAAACACACAACGATTTATCGAGCGGCCAAGATCAGGCAAGCACGCCTCATGCGAATAAAATAACGGTCTGCTTGCCAGAGCCAATGCTTCCGATGAAGATGCGCGCCGCAGTGCCGGCAGACAATAGATGTTCAGGCCTCGCCCGCCGGCTCCAGGCCTTCCCCCGCCGGCGCCGAAGCCTGCGGCGCGCGGCGCAGCCAACCCAGCGCCCGCGGATGGTCCACCCGCGGGACGCCCTGCTCCATGAGCAAGGGCAGCCGCTCGCGGGCCTCGCCGAACGGGCCGGGGTTCTGCTGGATGATCTCGATGAAATCCGGCCCGGTCCGGCTGACGATGGCGACGTGGCCGTAACGGTTGAAGGTCCAGGGCGCGAACACGATCAGGTCTTCCGCCCGCGGCGCGTCGCCGCCGCCGTTGCGGTATTGCAGCAGGCCGCGCTCGGGATTGAGCGCGCCGTTGTCCAGACGGGACTGGAAGAAATCCCGGGCATGGCCCTTGTCTTGCGGCATCTTGTGGCCAAAACGCTGATAGTAATAGCGTTTGACGAACTCCACGCACTGATAGCGCAGGCCCAGATTGTAGCCGTCCGGCGCCAGATTGCGCCCTTCCACATGCTGCACGCCGCCGTTGTAATACACGGCGACGCCGTTGAAGACGTCCACAGGCTCGCCCACCGCGCGGCCCCAGTTGCTGTTCAGATGCGTGGCCGCCCAGTAGGCGCCGCTCAGCAGCGCGAGCAGCGTCAGCGCCGCCTTGCCCTTGCTCAGCTTCATTGCTGTCCGGGCCCGGCTTTGACCGGCTCGTCCAGCCAATCCTCCAGATGACAGGACTCGCCGGAACGGATCGCGTCGATGCGCTCCACTTGCAAGGCCGGCTTGCCGTCCCGCTCCGTGAATTCGCCCAGGATCCGGGCCGAGGTTTTGGCCTGTTCTTCCAGCGCCTGCGGCGACAGGCCCGGCCATTCCGCCAAGGGCCGGCCTTCCTGGCTCAGCAACTGATAGATAGGTTTGCCGATGCTGCAGCGGGTCAGCCGCAAGCTCCCCTCGTGCGCGCTCAGCATGCCGATATAAATATCCGCCGCCATGGCGGCAAACGGCGTCAGCGCGCCAAGGACAAACAGCATCGGTTTTCGCGGGAACATCTCGGTCTCCTTGCGGCCGCCATCGAGACAGGCGGCCTAAAATTCGATCGGCATGTTAACAGTTGCCGTGCCGATGAACCAGCCTCGCCCGGAGCGCGGCTAGCCGCCGCCGGCCGCTCTTGTTATATTGGCGGCCTTCCGTCCTCAGCCCGAACGCCGCCCATGTCCGTCCCCGCCCGTTTCCTTTTCGCCAGCCTGGCGCCGGCCCTGCTCGTTCTGCTGGCCGGCTGCAAGCCGCAGGCGATGCAGGCCAGCTACCACTGCGCCGACGCCACTCGCTTCCACTTCAGCCGCCAGAGCCAGACGGTGGAGCTGATTCGCGGCGAACAGCGTTTTCAGGGCTATATGGACGAACGCGGGCTGCTGACCTGGCCGCGCGACAAGGCCGGCCTGGGGCTGCCGGACAGCTTTTTCATCACGCGCAAGCTGCCGGATGAAATGAAGCTCTACGGCGGCTTCGCCGGCACCGGCCTGGCCTGCAAGCTGGATAAAGGCCGCTGAGCGCCGGCAAGCTATCCAAAGTTCCCCGCGCCGACCTCGCCGAAAGATCAGCGGCTAAAACCCCCATCGCCAACTTTAATGAAATAAGCATATTCCTCGCGCTGTCGGCGCGACGTCGAATCTGCTTTCTCTCACTTTCATTTTGGAGATTCACCATGGCTTGGACCGGTACTGTCGCTGCGAACAATCCCAACGGGGAACCCACCACCATCACTTACAATCCCGGCGATGTGATCACCATTGTCGCGTCGGGCTGGGCAGGCTACGGCCCGCAGCCCAACTGGGGCCCTCAGGGCGACAAGAGCCACCCCAATCAGGGCCTGATCTGCGGCGACGCCTACTGCGGCGCGCTGGTGATGAAGATCGGCGCCGGCGGCTTCATCCCGGTGAACACCGGCCTGTTCCGCTGGAAAGCGCCGGCCAACGCGCAAGGCCAGATCACGCTGTACTACAATGATGTGCCCAGCACCTACGGCAACAACTCCGGTTCCTTCCAGGTAAGCATCGGCAAAGACGCGGTCTGATCCCGCCCTTCCGCTCGCAAGCAGCCCCGCAAGGGGCTGCTCCGCGTCCTTTCCCCGCCTTCACGCTGTCCGAGCCGCTACGCGCTCAATGCTGCGCCGCCAGCCAGGCCAGAGCCGCCTTTCTATCGTCGAACACGCGAAACTGCCGGCCACGGCGCGCTTCGCTCAGGTATTCGCCAAAACGTTCGCCGTAGGCGGCGCCGTCGACGAACACCCCGGCCACGGCAAGACGGTAGTTGACCAGCTTCTGAACGAACTCGCCGGCGAAGCGGCTGCTCAAATCGAAAAAAGCCGGCGGCAAGGCCTCTTCCGCCAGCAGCACGCGCGGCGCGTCGTGCTCCGCGCACAAGGCCACCAAATCCAGCGCCTGGTCCAGGCTCGCCACCCCGGCGCTGCACTCGATCAACTTCGTCTGCTTGACGGTCGTCACTCGGGTTTCCATCGGCACGCTCTCCCTTGCATGAAAAACAAAAGCAAATCATGACTAAGACATGGCCGCGCGACAAGCGCCGTTTGAGCATGGCTTTTAAGACCTGCTCAAAGGCTCGCGAGCAAGAGCGAGCCTAGACGGCAAGCACAGAGAGAAACGTGTTTAACGCCGCGTCGCCGAAGCGCGACGGACCTTGAACTGGCTCCTAGATCATTCATGCGGATTTTCAATATGGTGGTAGTACCTATATCGGCAGTCTGATCCTTAAACCATATTGATGTCTGCGCAAGCGTAAAAGAAACCGGGCCGGCGGCCGCTCCGCCCGGGCCGCCGCGGCGCTCAATGCAAGCAAGGGTTCCGTTCATGCACCGTCTCAGCCAGATCATCATGCCGGTATTGCGGGATTTGCCCGCGTCCCACCTCAAGCGCGAGCTGCTGCAAGCCTTTGAACGGCACGGCAGCCACTTCGACGCGATCGAATCCGGCTTTGCGCGCCTGACCGCGCGGCGGCAAAGCCCGGAAACGCTGCGGCGCTTTTTCCAGAGCTGGAGCCAGACCAACAATAGCGCGATGACGGTGGCCGGCATCAGCAACCGGCTGACGCTGCTGGTTCACACCGGCCAGCCGGTGGCGGACCGCGAGGCCTTGTTCGCCGCCATGGTCTGTTTGAACCGCATCGTGGACGAGGATTTGGCGGTCACGCACAAGGTGCTGCACGCGCAGATGTACTACAACATGGCCACGGGCATTGTCGGAGATGACCAGTGGCTGTCCCATGCCTATCTCCACCCCAGCGCCAAGGCCTTCAAAAGCTGGAAGGATCATCAGTCGCTGCGCGAGCCGGACCTGGCCGTCGCGCTGCTGACCACGCTGACGCACGAGATCTACACCCATGGCGAGGTGGAATTCATCCTGCCGCTGTTCCGCCGCTGGCTGACCCGGACGCTGGGCTTCGCCGAGCGAGACGCCACCCGCACGCTGGGCTGGATCAGCGTGCACTGCGGCCCCACCGAGAAAAACCACTTTTTCCACGCCATGAACGCCCTAAACCACTACGCGCGGGCCATGGCGCTGGACCTGGAGCGCTACAGCCTGGACGGCATCGTCGGCGCCTATCTGGAGCAAAAGGCGGCGGTGCTGGCGACGGTGCCGCGGGACGCCGCCCGCGGAGGCGCTGTGAGCCGGCCGCGGCCTCCGCTTTTGCGGCTGGCGGACCAGGCCGCCGCGCCGCCGCCCTGGCCGCCGGGGCGCGCCGCCCCGCATCCCCCCGGGCCATAGGGGGCGCGCCCCCCGGGCGGGGTCGCCCGCGACCAT